>PFGG01000075.1 GCA_002783405.1 bacterium (Candidatus Blackallbacteria) CG13_big_fil_rev_8_21_14_2_50_49_14
TGTCAAAAAACTTAAATCGCACCCCGAATCTCGTGATTCAAGGTGCGAAGAACTTTCATTCTGAACTACTGAACCAAAGCAAACACGATAAAATTCATAAAATGAAAATTTAAATTAAATTATATTTAAAAATTAAAGCATATGGCTAAAAATGAAAAAATGCCCCAGGTATTTTACCTGGGGCTTTCAACAGGGTGTCTAAATCAAAGGCAAAACGCCTTATTATTAGCTATCTTTAGAACCGGAATCCTTGGAGCCACCATCTTTGGAACCACTGTCCTTAGAACCGGAATCCTTAGAACCGGAATCCTTAGAACCGGAATCTTTGGAGCCACTGTCCTTGGCGGCAGGAGTGGGTGTCGGTGTAGGAGCTGCTGCAGGAGGTGTGGCAGTAGCGGGATAACCGCGATAGATGATTGCTTCAAAGGTTTTCGCTGAACGTGCAGCTGCTTTATTGGGAACATAAGCAGTCACACGCAGTTTCAAAGCATTTGAATCTTGGCCAGGGGCAGTACCCGCAACCGTTGGGTTGGCAACAGAAGTCTGAAGTTCAAACTGGCCTGCGCCGTCAGCGGTATCGTAAAGGGCCCCACCTTTTGTTACTTTGGTTTCTCTCCAGGAGACAACCTTTACACCATAACCCGCAGTACTGGTAGAAGGCGTGGTCACAGCAGGGGGAGTACAACCTGAACTGGTGCCACCATCTTTAGAGCCACCATCTTTAGAGCCACCATCTTTAGAGCCACCATCTTTAGAGCCGCCGTCTTTACCGGCAGCACAGGGGTCGACCACAGGAGCGCAAGCACCCAGGGTATCACCGGCATGGCCATCGTGTCCATTCCAGCCAGCAGCAGCCACTTCAAGGGTTTGTGCATTTGCAGGATTTCCAGGGGGAACATGGCAAATGGTGACTTTCGCACCACCGTCTTTAGAGCCACTGTCTTTAGAGCCACCGTCTTTGGAGCCGCTGTCTTTGGAGCCGCCGCCCCCTTGAACAGCAGAGAAACTTTTAAAACCAGAAATTTGCTTCGCATCCGCTTCCTTCTCAATCAAGAACTCGGCATGAGCATCAGCTGCAAGTTGAGCGGTTGGATTATTTTTTTTGTACACAAGACCGACATACTTAGAGAGACCTTCTTCAGCAACACGAACGGCATCTCTGCTGCGGGTATCATGCGCAATATCTTTGGTACCACCAGAAATCTGATAGACCAGTACGCCACCAGCAATCAAGACAACAGCTGAGAGCGCAACAGCTGTTACCAAGGCAAAACCTTTTTGAGACTTTCTTTTACTTACCATACTAACCTACCACCTTTTGGATTTCATCTTTACGTTCTAATCATATGATCTAAAACACAAAAATAGAATATAACCAGGGTTATAGATTGGGGTATATATTGAGCATTCAATACAGCTATAACCCTGGTATAGATCCAAAAAACTAAACCAACGGAGGGGGGGAGTCAAGGTTCTCTGCACTTTCTGGAAAAGCTGATGAAACAACACGAACAGACCAATTTCCAGCCTGGCTGGTCAACTGTTTCAAAAATGCCAGCATAATCAGGGTATTGCCAAACATCTCACTGCACTCTTCAATCAAAATCGACAGGTGACTGATCACATAGGTTTTTACCCCCAGAGAAGCAGCCAGATGGGTATAGATACTTTCCACCCCTTCAATAAAGTCAAGCACCACAGCAAAACCATAAAGTGAAAGCCCTAAAAACAAAAGAATCTTTTGCTCACGGCTATTCAGGTTTTTCCACATAAACCACATCACAAAAAAGCCAATGCACACCAAAGCAGGTACAAAAACCAACTGCCAATGAAAACTGGGAAAATGTTTGACCAATTCAGAAAAAAAGCCGCCCCCAGAAGCGCCTCCTCCTTTAAAGGTTTCTTCAACAGCGGTACCAATCCGCTCATGCAGACGGGAACCATCGTCCAAGGCCAGATAGCTGAAAAAACTGGCAATAAAACCCCAGCCCCAGAGCACAAAACGTTTCAGGGTCTGCTTTTGTGTCAGCAGAACAGCAAAAACGCCCCAAAGCACAAGCGCAATACAAAACAACTGTATACTCGAAAACCAGTTCACCAGACCATCATCCTGAGAAACATTGACCAGGCGTTGCAGGGCCCCAATCGAGGTCCATTCCAGATAGTTCAGAAAAATATCCAAAAGCGCAAGAACCACAATCACCCCCCCCCAAAGCCCGGCCAAAGCATTGAGTACCCAGGATTCTTGAATACAAAAACTTATTTTCTCAACCGGTTTCATAGTTTCTCCCTCTTGAACTTCAGAATTTAATGTAAACGGGCTAGATCTTGAGGGCCTACCTCAAGATTGCGGGAATAACGGTGAGGCAAAAAAAATGTAAACTGACTGCCCTTGCCCTCTTCACTGACCAAACGAAGCCACCCTCTGTGCGCTTCAATAATCTGACGACAGAGATAAAGCCCCAAACCCGTGGATAAATCTGCCTGGGCATTGTCTTTGATCAAACGATTGTTGCGGTTATAAAAATCAAAAATGGTGGTTTGCAACTCTTCGGGAATGCCTTGTCCATTGTCTCGAATGACAACCTCTACCCCCTCAGAACTAAATTTGCTGTGAATGGATATCACGCCATTGTTTTGGGTATATTTGATCGCATTCGCTACCAAGTTTTTCAAAACACGCGAAATCTCCATCCGATCAAACATCAACGGTGCAGGATTTTTATCCAGTGCCAAAGCAATTTCAATTTGTTTGGCCTCAGCTAAAGGACGCAAACCTTCAACAGACTCAGAAAGCAAGCCATTGAGATCATCTTTCGCCAAAAACAAATTGATCTTCCCCAATTCATATTTTTGAACATTGAGCAGGTTGGTAATCAAATTGAGCGAGTTATTACAATGTTTAAGCATCATATTGATCAAGGTAATGCGTTGTTCCCTTGAAATATGATCCTGATCGCGAATATTTTCAAGCGTACGAGAAATAGCGATCAAGGGGGTTTTTAAATCATGGGCAATCAGCGAGTGAACCTTTTCTTTTTGTGCCTGTTGAGAATAGAGGTCATCCATGATTTGCCAAAACTGAATGGCGATATCACCCACTTCATCCTTGCGCTCAAGTAAGTCTGTAATATTTTCTTTGTTGCGCTTCAGGATGGCATCCATCAAACTTTGAAAGGGTGAAATAATATTTTTTGAAATATAATAACTAAAAATCAAAAGAATAAGCAAAAAGAAAACAGAAAATACGGCTAAATTGACAACCATCTCTAAGATAATCTGTTTTTCAAAATCTGTGGGTTGTAAAAGCAAAATTTTCAATTGTCCATTGCGAAAGTCAATGCTGCGATAATTGGCTTTAAACTCTTGGTTCTGGCCTTTCAGAATAAATAAACCGGAGCTGACCAAATTCGAAATCAAACGGTTAATCGAAACTTCAAAATCAATTTTTTGAAGACTTTTGATCAAATCGGGATCGCTTGAATACAATTGATGGGTATTCAAATACAATAAAACCGCCTGCCCATTCTCGTGATACAAACTATTGAGTACAGGATTCAATAATTTTCCTACCACCCATTCTCTTTTCGAATCAAGCACCCTGCGTGTAAAAATAAAAAAATCTGTTCCCGCAGCAAGCAGAAAAACCTCACCAGGCTCCAAGGACGGTATTTGATGGGCTTGAATCTGCGTGTAGGAGGTCTTCACCCGATCTGCTTGATTTTGTTCTTGAAGCATGATCCAATCAAAGCTTTGATTCTTGAGCAAAAGCGCCATCTCCTGCTCTAGCTGAACAGAAGACAAGGAATTCAAGATTTCAAGACGCTGTGTTTCATTTTGAAATTGCTCAAGAAAATTTTTCAAAATCAAATAATTGGTATTTAGACCAGAGTCTAAGGTCTGCTCCGTTTGTTTATAGACAATTTTTTGCACACCCAAACTGGAAATAAAATAATTAATAAAGAGCGAGAACAAAGTGATCACAACAAAAACAATAAAAAACTTATATCTAATTTTCATGATTTTTCTGACACGGTCCTTGAGGTAAAAAACAACGCAAGCTAAAATAATGGGAACAAAAGGCCCGCTCAATCTGTTCTGCAGGTTGACCTGCAAAAAGCGCGCCGGAATAGAGCAATTGAATCAAACGCCGATCCTGTTCAGAATATTTTTGCACCTGTGTCCAACGCGCTTCAAAAATACTCTCAGGCTGATCTCGGGTATCATTGAACAATCCCAAACTCTGGGTCAGTTCTTCGCGAATTAAATGATTTCGCTCTGCCTGGCTAATTTTATTGGTCGAAATTAAAATTCGGGCAGAATAGAGGCGATCATCCTCTTGTTCCACACTAAAAAAACCTTTGTTATGCGCAATATAATAGGGATCCAAAAACTGAAAACGACGGTAAGGCGCAAAGATAATTTCAAGATTGTCTTGTTCAGAGGGTTCAGAGCCTGGTTGCAGCGTCAGTTTAATCTTTTGCTGAAGCTGATTCAATTCATTCACCACCGCTTGCAAAACCTGTAAATCTTCAGCAGTGGGCGAGCCTTTAATACGAATAAAAATATCTTGCTCCCAAAGCATCAACTTTTTCAGAGGTTCTCCAAATTCAAGCCCCAAAGCAATTTTCTGAAGACGCTGCAGATCCTCACAGGGAAATTTTTCTTTGGCCTCTAAAAGCATGAAGGCAGAAGGAATAAAAAAACTCAAACACAAAACAAAAAAACAAAAGACAAGCACAAAAGCAAGCGTAAAAATTCGGGTTGAGCCCCTCGAAAACTGGCTAAATGCCGAAATTTGAAAGCGCGGCTTCATTCTAGGCTGAAAGAAGATTACTGGCCATCGCTTTGACAATCGCTTCACTGCGATTCGATACGCTCATTTTTCTGAGAATATTATTCACATGCACTTTCACCGTGCCCTCAGATATAAACAGCTGATCTGCAATATCCTTATTCTTATACCCTTTGGCTATCAAGGTTAAAATTTCAAGCTCACGTTCTGTCAAGACTTCTTTCAAAGGAGAAGTCGTTGAAAATTTAAGCGGAACGGTGTCTGCAGGACTCTTTTCATCCTGTTGCAATTCAGTCAAAACATATTTGGCAACCGTAGGTTGCATCAGGGTTAAGCCATTGGCAGCCATTTTAATCGTTGTATAAAGTTCTGCTGGGGGAATATCCTTCATGGTATAGGCATTGGCTCCCGCTAAAAAGGCACGGTAAAGCGATTGATCGTCTTCGATCGAAGTAAGAATGACCACATGGCTGGGAAGCCCCCGATCCTGAATCGCCTGGGTAATTTCAATCCCGCTCATCCCAGGAACACGGATATCCAACAAAGCGACATCGGGCCGATGTTTGGTGATCAAATCCATTCCCTCTTGGCCATGGCCTGAGGTTGCCAAAATTTCAAGATCTGCATAACAGGACAATGCGCCACTGATACCAGCCAGCATGAGTTCATTATCCTCAACAATCACCAAACTAATTTTCTTTTGCATTTTCTCAGATCTCGCTCAGGATAGATTTTTTTAACCATTTCAAAGTTTCTTTACTCTCAGGATCTTGTTTTAAAGAACGCTCAAAATAAGACTTTGCTGCTTTATATTCTTTTTGGGCAAACAATGAACGCCCCATCCAATAGGTATAAAGCTCATTTTCTTTTTGAAAAGACAAGGCTTTTGCAAAGGACTTTTCTGCCCTATCAAAATCCTCTTGAAAATAATAAAGACGCCCCAATCGGTACCTTGCCTGGTGATAAGCCGGCGCCTGCTTCAAGAGCGTCTGCAATTGCTCTTCACTGTCCAGAAATCTGTGCTGCTCAAAATACATTTCAGCCAAAGTATAGCGATAATCCTGATTATCAGGTGATTTATCAAGTGCTTTTTTCAAATACAGCTCAGCATTTTGAATATCGTTTTCTTCTCTAAATAATTTCGACATTTTATAATATACATAGCCTTCTTCTGGAAAAAGCGTAAACATTTTACGCCAGACCTGATTGGCCAAAACCTTTTTGCGGTAACGTTCCAACCACTGTGCATATTGTTTTCCAGTTTCAAGACTGGGATGTTGTTCCCAAGCCAATTGATACTCTCGCAATAAACGCGCTTCGAGCGGCTGACCAAGTTTGGGATCCGCCTGATAGGCTTGGCGAATAAAACTTTTGATAAAGGAAGAATTGCTCTGAAGCTGGGTAAAGTGGGTTGCTAATTTTAAAGGATCCGCAGGGATTTGCGCACGCATCTGCTCAATGGAATAATTTTTTTCAAGGTAATGTTTAAACGGATCTATATTCGCGTCAGGGGAAAGTGCCGACATGGCAAACTCTAAATTGGGCTTATCGATTGAATTTAAATCTATATTTTGAGTTTCTGAATGTTCATCCAAAAAACCAAAGGTATCCGTTGATACAATCGCATACTTAATGCTGTCAAGGCTGCGCCCATGCTTATTCATAAAAAATTCTTTCAAAACCGTGTTCTTTTCAATTGCTTCCTGTTGGTGCAATGCAATCGGTTGATTGGAACAAAGCAAAAGAAAATAGGAAGAGCGAATCATCGCTGTCCAGGCATATTTGAACTCCGAATGCAAAGATTTTAAAATAATTTTAAAACCCTCTTCGCCAATGCGATTGTCAATCCAAGTGGTATAAACCCCATCGGGCTTTAAACGGCTTTTGATATGACGAAAAAAATCAACTGTATAAAGCTTACTTGAACTGAAATAAAGCGGAGAAGTGACCGTATTCAAGATCAAATCGTATTTTTGTGGCGTGTTTTTGAGATAGCGAATGCCGTCATCCAAAATAATCTGCGCGCGCGGATCGTGGGCAATATTAAAATTATGTTCCTTCATATCGTCTTGATGTTCGACAATCACAGGGTTGATCTCGACAATATCCGTCTTATCAAAGACCTGGGTCACAGTACTGCCTGTGGAACCACTGCCCAAGCCCAAAACAAGCGCATGTTGTGTACGGGGAGAAACCAGGCTGGAAAGCGTTCCCACCATATATTCAGCCGCAGAATTCAAGGCCATGCTGATATAGCCATTTATAAAAAAGAATTCCTGATCTCCCACCTTGTTGATTGAAAATACATCTTCATATTTGCGGTACTGACTGCCCCATTTGTATTCCCCCATTTTTTGGCGCAGGGTATCCTCACGGCTAAACGCTTTATAACTGAGATACAAGAGATTTTCATTCCATAAAGAAAGGTAGGCACCCAACCCTAAAAACAAAGCAATACTTACCAAAACCATATTTTTTCGGTTGGGCCAATCATAAATCACAGCGGCCAAAGCCAAAAGCGAAAGAATAATCAATAAAATTTGACCATAATTAAAATGGCTATGAATATACAAAACCATCAAAAGATATCCAAAAGCATTGGCAAGACTTGAAACAAAAAGTAAATGACCTGATTCTTTCGCAACTTCCGATTCATCAGAAGTCAGAAGGGAAGGTATTGCTGCACCAAAACCAATCGAAAGCCAAAGCATGAAACAGGCCAAAATCAACATTTTTAAAACAATCAGCGTAGACTCACTGAAGTGAGCATAAAACGCAGCATAGCGAAACACCAAGGGCTGAAAAAGCGCAAGAATCAAGACCAAGAAAAAAGTGCTGCTGATCGTAAAAAAACCAAAACTCAATTTCAAATAGCGGCTGAGTAAACTGCCCAGGGCAATGCCCAAAAGCACCAAACTGACCACCATGGCAAAGGTTTCATGAAAAGGGCCAAAAATAAACTCTGCGATTTTAATCGCCAACAATTGAAAAATGGCACTGGCGATACTGAGCAAACACAGTGCAGCCAGCAAACGCGGAGGAAAAGAAATAGAATCCTTTAGCTCTCTGACAGTCTTGGATTTTCTAAAGAAGCCAACCAAAAGCAAACCCGAAAGAAAATTCAAACACAGAATAATCGCAAGCGTCTGCATAATGCCATAGCTTCTGATTAAGTAGAACTCAATCGCAAAGGCCGTTACCGATGCACCAAAATTATAAATCATATAACTCAGGTCAAAAATTTTACCTGGAATCATTTCTTGAAATAAATCAGCAAACAGCGGCAAACTACAGCCAATCAAAACCGTGGGAATACACAAAAGCAAAGCACAAGCCAAAATCGTTAAAAGAATATTTCCTGCGGGCAAAACCTGATAAAAAAAGGCATCAAGACTGGGATAGAGGGCTATAAAAAGCAAAGCATAAAGTCCGATTGAGGCTTCAATCAGCCATAAATAGCCTTCCAGTTTATGCGCAATTTTTGTGCCGATGCCAATGCCCAATAGAAACATAATCAGAATAGAGGCATTCAATACAAAACTATTGCCAATAATATTGCCCAAAGCACGGGAATAAAGAATTTCATATGAAATCCCACAAAACCCAGAAATAAAAAGCGTTAAAATAAAAATAAATCTTTTAATTGGAAAAGCTGACTCTTTCGAAAAAGGAAGGTCTGCTATCCCCATACTAGAAACCTGTCGGGTCCTATTTTAGCCAAGGGCAATGCCAAAGTCTCCATTTTATCTGACTCGGGCTGATACACAATCAGACCACGGCCAGAGTCCAAGATATAAAAAGAACGTGAATGGGGATCATAAACCATATCTTGAGCGGCAGAGCCCCCGGTTTCAATTTTAGGCCCCCAGTTTTTGGTATAAAGATTGTATTGACGCAAATGATCAGCAAAAAGCACATAGAGTTTTGCATTCTGCAAAGGGGCCAAAACTTTAATCGGTTCACCTTCGGTTTCAAGCCGTTGTTCTTTTTCTTTTGATTGCGGGTCATACAGATAGAAATGATTCCCCACCAAGGAATGAATCAAATATTGACGAACCGAGTTCAGCCAGACTAAATGCGCACGTCGATACGTTCGCCCCAGTGGATAGGTGCTGATCAAAGCAGTTCCTGAAGTTTCATAAATCGCATTTTTGCCAAGAATATCAAAATGCCCGGTGTCTCGATTTTTAATCACCGTCACAGGATCTTTGAGTTCATCAGGATTAAAACAAGGGCTCGTGATTTGCCTGCGTGAAAGATTGATACAGATCAGGGTATTTTTTTCATCATTGACTGAAATTAGCTGATCCTCGCGCCGAGAGAGCGCCAAAGCCGTAGGCTTGGAAGTCTCTTGAAGCGGAATACGATGATCTAAACGCATTTGATTTAAATCAAACACTGCAATTTCATTTTTTTCTGGCAAACTGAGATACAAATGATGGTCATCCTCATCAAAAGCCATTTCCTTGGGGCTGGCTTCAAGTTCCACAATCTGCCCCCAGTTTCCTGATTTAAGGTTTAAGGTCGACAATAATCTGCTTTGTGAATTCAGCAGAATAAAATTAGTCCCTTCGTGACTGACGGGCTTTGTCTCTGGCACCATCGCAAAATTGAGTTTTAAAGTTTTGCCCTTTTCAATTTGCAAAGGTTGGGTGAGCTCTTCAAATCCATTTTTTTTCAATTTCAAAATATGCTCACCTGGGGCCACGTTATGAATTAAGAAATTGCCTGTTAAGGGCTTACTGGTCGCAACGGAAACCCCATCTAATTCAACAGCGACATCTCCAACCACAACCTTATTATCAGAAACATAGGTAATTTTCCCTTGAACCTCAGATTTGTTTGAGCAAGAAAAAAGACTTAATGTAAAAAAAAGAGATATAATAAAAAAGAATTTATTTGAATTTCTCATACTACTCATTAAAAATCAATAATACGTATTATTGATAAAAAATTTTGCTAGAATCTAAAAACCAAGATTTCAGACATAAGCAATTATTGTATTCAATTCGTTCAATGAACAATCAATCAACAGCTTTTAAAAAGAATCAAATACACCCTCGAAACAACAACGACGCTGCAAAAAATTACACCCTCAGTTTTGATTATATCAATCCACATTATAATTTCGAATAAATTGTTAGAATAAATAACGCTCGCATTTTGAGTCTGAAATACAAATATTAAGAAATATTAAGTATCCTCCATTGCGCAAATGAAACAGCCCCATCAGCCATGAGCTGATGGGGCTTGTTTAAAATGAACGCATTTTAGCGATGGGGGCGAAGAAAAGGAGGCAACTCCAAAGGGTCATGGGCTGGCGGTGGCGCAGCGGCAGCAGGAGGAACAACAGCAGCCGGAGGAGCCGACGCGACAGGGGGAACGGCCACAGGAGGCGGAGCAGCAGGAGCTGGCGCAGGGGCAGCAGCCTGAGGAGGCGGAGCAGCAGGAGCTGGTGCAGGGGCAGCAGCCTGAGGAGGCGGAGCGACAGGAGCTGGCGCTGGCGCAGGGGCAGCGGCCTGAGGAGGCGGAGCGACAGGAGCTGGCGCAGGGGCGGCAGAAGGCGCTTGATAGGCCGGTGCTGCCGGTTTATGTACAGGCGCGGTATAGCGGGCTTCCTGTTGCTGGCGTCGCACCCCTGGCCGTTGACCATTGTTAAAACCTGTTGCAATCACGGTGATTTGAATCTCACCCTGAATCCGGTCATCAATCACAGCACCAAAAATAATATTGGCATCAGGACTGGCGACCCCATAAATGACTTCAGCTGCCTCATTGACCTCATACAGGGTCAGGTCAGCACCCCCGGTGACATTGAAAATAATTCCGCTGGCCCCCTCAATCGAGGCTTCCAAGAGAGGACTGGAGATTGCGGCACGAGAAGCCTCAATCGCACGTCCTTCACCGCTGGCGTGGCCAATGCCCATCAGAGCAGAGCCTGCATCTGCCATAATCGCTTTAATATCAGCAAAGTCGACGTTGATCAGACCTGGGATGGTGATAATATCAGAAATACCCTGGACCCCCTGGCGCAGAACATCATCAGCGACCCGAAAAGCTTCTTGAATAGAGGTGCGTTTTTCAACCACAGAAAGCAATCTGTCGTTGGGAATCACAATCAGGGTATCTACTTTTTCACGGAAATTGTTGATCCCATCTTCAGCCTGTTGCCAACGTCTGCGTCCTTCAAAGGTAAAGGGCCGTGTCACCACCCCAATGGTTAAAGCATTGTTCTGACGTGCAATTTCCGCAACAATCGGTGCGGCACCAGTCCCAGAACCACCGCCCATACCACAGGTAATAAAAACCATATCAGCACCCTCAAGTGCTGCTGCAATATCATCACGGCTTTCTTCTGCCGCTTTCGCGCCAATCGCAGGGTTACCACCAGCCCCTAAACCTCGGGTGACTTTTCCACCCACGGCAATGCGCTTTTCAGCCTGTGAAAAAGAGAGGGCTTGCGCATCAGTATTGATTGAAATAAATTCAACACCATTTAAACCAGAGGAAATCATCCGGTTAACGGCATTGCCGCCACCGCCCCCTACACCTATAACTTTAATATCTGCGACAGATGAGAGTTTTTTTCTTGCTGCTTCCATGGTTTTACGACCACCTTTACTTCCTTGGCTGGGGGAAACTTTCCGGTATCTTCTTCACACTCCAGATCTGTCCTAAGCCCTGATTTCACAAGGGCCAAGTATTCGTCATAACGTGTATTCATTCAGATACAAACGGACAAAGCTATTTAAGCCTGTATATTCAGACATTTTAACATACCATGACCCCGTTTAAAGTCTGGATTGTCAGGACATTTACAGCAAAACAAGACTTTCACTCAGGAAGCACTGAAGAAGGAACTTTGGTCTTAATCACGGGATGTTTCCAAAAGCGCAAATCAATCGATTCTACCAATTGTGACTGTTTGGCCGTAATTTGAGTCAGAGAAGGCAAAAGCCCCAATTTAAGAGAAAGCTGTTCAGGTTTTCCCAACCAAATAGGGGAATTGATTTCGGGGGTACGTAATATAATATTCTCAGGATTGGAGAGATTATAAACGCCCTGGATCGGGAGTTGCTTTTTCTGATAAAGCCCATTGAGCAAATTCAGAATATTCAACTGCGTCTCTGGCAGATGCCCCATTTTCAAGATTTTCTTGTCTACGCTCGCCAAAACAGTATGGGCAGGCGTACTGGTATCCGGAATATTCAGTAAAACCCCTTCTTCATCCATCAGCGAGGAGTGTTCAGGCGTGTACACCTGTGCATTAGGACGTTCAAAAAACAATCTGTAAGTAGGTTTGCGCTCAATGACAAAGATATTGACAACGGTCGGAAAAAGCGAACGCTCCACATTCACAGATTTGAGCAAGGGGTAATCCATCAATTCTTTCTGTAGAACCAAAGGATTGACCTGCAGCAAATGCTGGCCCATCAAATGTTTGCCGTCAAGATAACTCAAAACAAAACGGGTGGAATAATGGCTCAATCCATGGGGTCTGACCTCTTGAATCTGCCAAAGCGAAGAAGTCCAAATCTGCCACAAAATACTACTTAAAAGCATCGCAGCCATGATTCGCCAATAATCCGGCACACGCTTTTTGCGTTTTCTTGAAGGGTAGGCTTCAACGGGCTCAGAAAAGGGAAGTTCCGGAGAGGCCACGGGGTTCAGAATTCGCCCAAAAAAATCACTTCAGGCTCCAATTGAACCTGATAGTGTTCCCAAACTTCAGCCTGCAGAGATTGAATCAATCGACAGGCATCCTGGGCCGTAGCCTTGCCCAGATTGACAATAAAATTGGCATGGTCAGGAGAAACCTGTACCCCACCAGAAATACGTCCTTTGGCTCCCAATTGCTCAATCAAGCGACCCGCAAAATTATTCGTCGGGTTGCGAAAAATACTGCCCGAATTGGGCAGTCGAATATTGTGCTGGGGCTGGCGGCGCTCATCCGCCCGCTGAAAGTTTTCAGCGATCAAGGCAGGGTCTGCCGGTGTGAGTTTCAATTCTGCTTCCAGCACGATTTCACCATTGTACTTATAATCGCTCCAACGGTAGCCATGTTCAATTTGGGCCTTGGTACGCACCACGCGTTGTCCCAAAGGCGTTAAACTGGTCACACTTTCTAAAACATCAAAGGTTTCTGTATGACAGGCCCCTGCATTCATGACCACCGCCCCTCCCAGGGTACCGGGTATCCCCCAAAGCTTTTCAATTCCCATCAAGTTCATACTCATGGCTTTGCGTATCAGCGTTCCCAGACGGGTTCCCGCTTTAACGCGCACACGACCTTCAGGGTGAATTTCAAAACCCGAAAAACGATGGGTAATATGCATAACAATGCCCGGCAAGCCCTGATCAGAGAGCAAGACATTGGAACCCCCTCCCAAAACTGTCAGCGGAATGCTTTGAGACTGGGCAAACTGTACGATTCTTAAAATTTCAGCTTCACTGGCAGGCGCCACATAAAACTCTGCAGCGCCGCCTATGCGCCAGGAGGTATAAGGCGCAAGCGGTTCTTGTTCACGAAAAGTTTCAGACAACTTTTCGTTCTTGATGCGTACGGCGGACAGGTGCATAGACAATCTTCTGCTCATTCATTTTTTCAATCGAATCGGAAGACTTGGCTTGTAAGTTTCCCACCAGGTCATACGATAAATCGGTAATATTTCCAGCGCCAATGGTCAGAACCATTTCATCTGGAATCAGGTTTTCAAGCAAATAGGTCTTGATTTCAGGCAAAGAAGCAAAATAAAGCACCTCTTTGTCAGGATAAGTCTGGCGAGTCTTTGCAACCAAATCCAGAATTGAAACCTGAAAATCTTCAGGGCGCTCAGAAGCCGCGTAAATATCTGTCAAAATCACCCGATCGGCCAATTCAAAAGAATCAGCAAAGTCCTGAAGCAAGGCCTGGGTCCGACTGTAGCGATGGGGCTGAAAAGCAACGCTGATATGACGGTTCTGTAATTTAGCCGTGCTGAGCGTGGCCCGAATTTCAGAAGGGTGGTGCGCGTAATCGTCAATCACCGAAACCGTATCCAGCATGCCTATCAATTGAAATCGCCGTTTGACCCCTTGATAAGAGGCCAAAGCGGTTCGGATAGCCTGAGCAGAAACAACGCCCAGACTGTGGGTGGCACTCAAAGCAGCCAAGGCATTGTAGATATTGTGAATGCCCGGAATTTTCAAATCAAACCAGCCCAGAGATTCGCCCCGAACTTCAACTTCAAAGCGAGATCCTGTCGGTGATAATTCTTTCTGAACCACGCGGTAATCCGCATCAGTGGCTTCAAGTGCAAAACCAAGGGTACGCAAACGCATCGACTCGGGCAAACGCTCAAGCAAAAGACGCACCCCTGCATCATCTAAATTCACGACCAAACGCCCGTTTTCAGGCTGACGGCTGACAAATTCTGCGACAGCCTCAATAATCTCATCCAGACCCTGGTAGTGATCCAAATGGTCAACTTCCAGATTGGTAATCACAGCCACTTCACTGCTCAGACGGCGCAAAGACTGATCGCTTTCATCTACTTCGGCCACAATAAACTCACCTTGGCCAGCCAGGGCATTGGTGCCCAATTGGGGGACTTCGCCGCCAATCACCACAGTGGGGTCGAGCCCCTGCTCGACCAGAATCAGCGAAGTCAAAGCCGACGTGGTGGTTTTGCCGTGTGTGCCTGTGATCGAAAGACTGCGTGAGGTCTGCAAAAGGTAATTTAAAACCTCAGAACGGTGAATGATCGGAATATGCCGTGCACGGGCTTCCTGAATCTCAGGGTTTTCTTCAGAAATAGCCGTAGAAACGACCACATACTCTGTTCCTGCGGGCACATGCTCAGCGTGGTGGCCCACCGCAATTTGAGCACCCTGTGCTTCTAAACTTTGGGTCAGGGCATTGTGCTTTAAATCGGAACCACTGACCTGTTTTCCGCGGGCGGCCAAAATTCGGGCCAAACCACTCATGCCAATGCCCGCAATGCCAATAAAATGAATCTGTTCAAAATGCTTCAACATGCAAAAGCCTCTTCTTTGGGGGTGGAAATCATCTCAAGTACCAGCTGGGCAACTTTCTCTGCGGCAAGGGGGGAGTTCAGCCGACTACAATTTTCGCGCATTTTGCCCAATCTTTCTGTATCTGTAATTACATCCCGAATCACGGTTCCCAGGGCGCCTTGCTCAAGTTGTGCTTCCGAAAAAAGAATCGCGGCACCCGCCTGGTCCAAAACCTGCGCATTGTCCAACTGGTGGCCCCCACCAAAGGAACCGGGAATCAGAATAGAAGGGATCTGACACGCCAAAAGCTCCGCAATACTTGAAGCACCCGCTCTGGAAATCACCAAATCGGTGCATGCCAGCAAATCTGGCATATCGTCTACATAGTTTAACAAACGGTAACGGGGGTGAATAGCATACTCACCGGCAGCTTCACGCACTGCCGCTTCATTGCTGGCCCCACAGACATGTACAATCTGAAGGTTTTCAAGCGCCAATAGCTCAGGCAAAGCCCGAAGCAAGGCCAGATTCAATCTTTGCGCGCCTTGACTGCCGCCAATCAAACTCACGGTTTTGCAGTGGGCATCCAACTGAAAACGCTTGAAACCCGCTTCGCGGGAACCCTCTAAAATCTCAGGCCGAATCGGGCTGCCCGTCACACGGCTCAGGGGGCCTGCGGGAAGATACTTCTCTGTTTCAGCATGTGCCAAAGCAACGGCCTTGGCAATCCGTGCCAAATACTGATTGGCTTTACCAGGCACCACATTGGTTTCCAATAAAATCACAGGAATTTTTTCCTGCCAGGCCGCCACAATCGCAGGCACGGTGATATAGGAGCCCAAGCCCAAAACGGCAACCGGCCGCTGTTTGCGAAGATTCTGGCGCGCCATACGGATACAGTTCCAGAGCATTTTCAAGCTGCGAACAGGCTGATTTTTTCGCAGTTGCTGAACCGGCAAGCCGACAAAAGCAAAACCTTCAGCGGGAATTTTGTCTTTTTCCATGCGTGAATCTGAACCCATAAAACGAATTTCACAGCCCTGAGCCTGCAGCATACGTCCCACCGCTAAACCTGGATAAATATGCCCGCCCGTGCCCCCGCAGGTAATCAGAATCTCGGGTTTCATGAATTTTGTGCCGCCTGTAGGTTTTTATCCGTCTGACGGGCGGGAGGCTTCAGTGCACTGGGCACATAGCGGGAGATATTCAAAAGCAGACCCATCGCCGCCAAATTTACAATCATCGAAGAACTGCCAAAACTGATAAAGGGCAAGGTCAAGCCGGTGGTCGGAATCGAGCCACTGACCACCGCCAGATTGACCCAGGCCTGCATCACGACCATGCAGGCCAAACCCATGGAGAGAATTTTCAAATAGGGCGTGGGCGCTTTGACGGCAATGGCCGTCCCCCGTTGTGCCAAAAGAATAAACAAAAGCAAAAGCAGGCAAACCCCGACAAAGCCAAATTCTTCAGAAATCACAGCAAAAATAAAATCGGTATGCTGCTCAGGCAAGTAGAATAATTTTTGTACACTTTGGCCAAATCCATTGCCAAAAAAACCACCGGAGCCAATTGCGATTAAAGACTGAATCAGGTGAAAACCTTTCCCCTGAGGATCCGACCAGGGGTTGAGCCAAGAGGTAATGCGCGCCTGTTGGTAGGGGGTACTCCAACTCATAATAAAAAACCCCAGCCCCCCTGAAATGATCAGGGCGGCGACTTTCCAAAACTTCATCCCCGCAGCGATATAGAGAATTAAAACAGTCCCCGAAACCACAATCGTGGTGCCCAAATCGGGCTCAGTCAAAATAATCATTAAGATCGCTGCGACAGGTGCTAAGATTTCAAGTTTTTCACGTCGTCTCAAGCTTTGCGCCATGGGATGCCCCAAAATCGCAGCCAGGTACATCACCAAGACAGGCTTGGCAATCTCAGAGGGCTGAAACACCAACCCCATCAGATGAATCCAACGGGAAGAACCTTTACTGGTAATGCCGATACCTGGGATATGCGTTGCCAGCAGCAAAAGGATGGAGGCAACCATCAAAGGCTTGATATAGCGCGGCAATTTATAAATATCGATTCGAATCGCAAAGAACATGGCCACCAGCCCCAAAGCCACCCCAACCAACTGCTTTTTAAAATAATAGCTGGCATCTCCCATCTGAGCCTGGGCAACATGCGCACTGGCACTGAGAATACTGACCAACCCAATTGCAATCAGAATCACAATAATATTCAAAAGCGCATAATCAATATGGTGATTGGGGCCCTGTTCCTGCAAAATCTGGTTGGCCAGGGCAGAAACAGGCTCAGATTTCATCCGTCGGGCGCGTTCTTGGCGTTTCATGTTTTGTTTGGTTTTAGGGGGTGAGCGAAGCAACACAGGCTTTAAAACTCTCCCCTCTTTTTTCAAAATTGGCGAACATATCATAACTGGCACAGGCGGGAGAAAGCAGAATATGATCACCCGGCTGAGAAAGTTCCCAAGCCTTCTGAACGGCATCCTGCAGGGAAGTCGCCATGCTGATTTGATTATACTCCGTTTTATGAAGTTCCTGGGCAAAATGCGAGGCCGCTTCACCCAGCAAAATAACATGTTTGACACGGTTCTGAATCACCTGGGCCAAAGGGCAAAAATCCCCCCCTTTGTCACGGCCTCCCGCCAAAAGAATCAAAGGGGGCTCCAGACTTTCAAGCGCCTTGATTGTGGCGAGATAATTCGTGGCCTTGGAGTCGTTGATAAAAACACGCCCTTGCAAATCTGCAATTTTTTCAACCCGATGGGGAATGCCCTGAATCCGTTGAATCGCGCTGAGCACTGCCGCCTTCGGAATCTTCAGCAAGGCGGAAACAGAAAGCAAAGTCAAATAATTTTCATGGTTGTGGCTGCCCAAGAGAGGCAAATCACGCAAAGCGATCACCGCTTCAGGGCCCTGTTCTGTCTGGCGGTAAAGTTGTCCGTCCTGAATCCAGGCCAAAACATCGGGCCCCGGATGCAGAGAAAACCATTGAATATTTTTCTGAAGTGTTTCAGGTATTTCCTGACACCAATCATTGTCCCAATTGCTCAAAGCGAAGTCTTCTGCCTGTTGAGCCTGAAAAATACGGCATTTTAAAGCAAAATAATGCTCCATGCTTTCATGGCGATCGAGATGGTTGGGGTAGAGATTTAAAAGAATACCGATTCGAGGACGAAAACTGTAAGTGGTTTCAAGCTGAAACGAACTCAATTCAGCCACCACCCAATCCAATGGCTGATCGACAAAAGAAATCAAAGGCGTGCCGATATTGCCTCCCAAAGCGGTGCGAAAACCAGCCTCTTCAAGCAAAGCGTGAATCAAGGTCACGCTTGTGGTTTTGCCATTGCTGCCGGTCACGGCAATCACGGGAACCTGCAGAAACTGGCCTGCCAGCTCAATTTCGCTGATCACAGGAATACCCTGCTCTTTGGCCACACAAAAGGGATAAGCGCTTAAGGGAATGCCAGGACTGGCAATCATGGCTTCAGCAGATGAAAGCAAGGCCGCACTGTGCCCACCTTCTTCCCAGGCAATCCCCAGCGAATCCAGCTCTGCTTGAAGGGTTTGAGGAATCAAACCCTGGTCACTGACGCTAACCTGATTGCCCAGCCCCTTGAGAAAACGGGCAGCCGCAATGCCACTGCGGGCAGCCCCCAAAACGACCACCCAGCGATTTTTCCAAAAACTTGCTTGACAGGCTTTCATCAGGGCAACCCATGTGTTCCGTAATAGCCAATAAACGAAATCAGGCAAAAGAGAACGGCGACAAAGCTGAAACGGTTTACCACCTGGGTTTCTTTCCAGCCCCCCAATTCAAAATGGTGGTGCAAAGGGCTCATGCGAAACAGACGTTTGCGCGTTTTTTTGAAATAGGTCACTTGAAGCACCACGGAAAGTGCTTCTGCCACGAAAATAATCCCCACCAGTAAAAACCAAAGCTCAAGATGCCCCAAAACTGCCATCACGGCAATAATTCCGCCCAAGCCCAAAGATCCCGTATCCCCCATAAAAACCTGGGCCGGATGGCTGTTATACCAGAGAAAGCCCAAACAACCCCCAATTGTAGACAGCCCCAAAATAACCCCAGGCAGCATCAAGGGGTCGTTTAACCCGCCCTTTAAAATCAAAAGGGCTGTCAAGGTCGCCAAGGTGACCAAAGCCACGCTCGAAGCCAAGCCATCCAAACCATCGGTTAAGTTCACGGCGTTGGTGGTTGAGACAAAGAAAAGAATCACAAAGGGTACAAAGAGCCACCCCAAAGGCAGATCTGCCCCCAAAAAAGGCAATTCAGTATAGGGTGCATGCTGCGGGGGGCCCCATTGCAAATAAGCCCCCAATAAAAAACCCACAAAAATCTGGCCCGCCAGTTTTTGTTTCGGGGTAATGCCCTTGTTGTTCTTCAACCAAATTTTTTGAAAATCATCAATAAATCCCACAGAGGTGGTTAAAACCACCAAACCTATCAAAATCAGGGTATGGGGGGTGGGGCGGGAAAAGAAAAAAGTCACCAACAGCAGGGGAATCAGGAAAATAATACCGCCCATGGTGGGCGTTCCCCCCTTGCTCAAATGAGACTGGGGGCCTTCTTCACGAATATGTTGCCCCAGTTTAAGTCGGCGCAAGATTTCTACCGCATAGCGGCCAAAAAATACAGCTAAAAGAGCTGTTAAAGGAACAGTGCTTAATGCCAGGAGGGTTTGCATGCCAAAAGAATCGCTTCCGCAAGGTCGTCTTCTTCATGATAGACCACCCCCCTGACCAGCATCTGTGATAAAAGTGCCCCCGGCACAAAAAATATTTATTTTTGTGCCGGGGGGCTGGGAGAAGCACTGGGCACAGGAGGATGCGCCAAAAGCCGCTCCATTTCTTCAGGCAGATTGACATAGCTCAGCAAAAGCTGCTTTCCATCTTCAGAAAGCACATAATACCCCGAGTTAATCGGGGTTTTATTGCCAAGCAAAAACTGGCGTACTCCCTGCGAAGTTTTGAGTTCAAGCTTGAGTCGCGGGGGCTCCAGGCCAAAGTCTTTTTTTTCTGAAGCGTTCAAATTCGGTTCTACCACTTGGGCCGCAGGCCAATCTTTGAGATGATCCACAAAAGTATCGAGCAGAGCCGCATCAGCCAATGTTTTTTGGGGCTCCAGCAAGTGCCATTGGCCTTTGGCATTTTTTTCTGCCACCAACCGCTGGCCAGCCTTTTCCAGCGAAAAGCCCCTGACTTGGGCCGGCTCCAGTTGTAAAATCTGGGTTTCTGCTTTTGCCGACTCTGCAGGCACAGGCTGACGCTCATAGAAAAAAACATAAGCTCCGAGCCCCAAGAGAAGAGCCAACATCGCCAAAGTAGAAGCAGGTTTCATACGCTTACCTCCGTTTCCACCAAACCCCGAATCCAAACAGCAGCATCAGCAAGGGCATGCCCACCACTGACAGGTAAAAAACCAATTGGTTTTGCCCGTTGGTCAACTCCAATTGCTGGCTGGCCTTGTCCTTCGGGCGTATCGCGATCAGATCATCCTGTTCAGCCAGCCAGGCCAAACTGTTGAGAAAAAGATCCGAATTGCCCACCAGACGTGAAAAACCATTGCTGGCAAAAGTCGTATTGCCCAATACCACCAAAC
This sequence comes from bacterium (Candidatus Blackallbacteria) CG13_big_fil_rev_8_21_14_2_50_49_14, assembly GCA_002783405.1. NCBI lineage: Bacteria > Candidatus Blackallbacteria > bacterium (Candidatus Blackallbacteria) CG13_big_fil_rev_8_21_14_2_50_49_14. Next base: position 20,432 of record PFGG01000075.1, read on the forward strand.
GGGCTTCGTTTTTTTTCTGCGCTGTAGGTTGTGATTTATCTGTGGCAGCGGGTTGCTTTTCTATGCTCAAGGCCACCGCCAGGGACAAGGGCCCCGAAGCTTCTCCGGGCTCCTTTTTAATCACGTTATTTTCTTTCAGATTGGTTTCAGCCCAGCTTTGTGCTGAAGACTTGAACAATTCAGTGCCCGTCACGCCCGCAGGCGGTTTTTTGAGTTCGACGGTACGCACCAAAGGAAAAAAGGTAATCGCTCCCCGCATTTCTTTGGTCACCGGATGAAAGGCATATTCTGTAATGGCGGGAGCCGAAACATCATTTTGAATATTGCGCCCGGTATCAATCACCAGGTTATTGCCAATCACCACCCCATACTGAGCAAGCAAAGATTCCAAGCCACTCTGAACACGGGGGCGCAGTGTCAACAAAACACGCCCATTCTGATTCAGATATTCCTGAACCGCTTTGCGCTCTTCTGCAGCCAGCGGTTTTTCTGGCCCGGCAATCACCAAAACAGCAGTGTCCTTGGGTACCTGATAGGCATGATCCTGCAAATAAAACTTTTCGCTTTGATAATGTTCGCTGTCCAGCACCTGCTTGATCACACTCAAGCCCTGACGCACATCATAATCCTCTGGATTGAGTTCACCATGCCCCTGTAGAAAGCGCAAAACAGGCTTGGTTTCACGGGTAATCGCCAGAATTGCATTGGTAAGGTCCTGTTCCTGCGTACCTTGAATCGTTTTACGGGTAGCCCCCTGCTCCAGCACAATGCTGCCATTGAGAATATTGCCGTAGCGCATGGCCAAAGCGGGTTGCCTTTCTGGGTCAATAAACACAAACTCCAATTGCTCACCGGCCTGCTCACGGTAAGTTTCAAGTAAATTCACCATTTCCTGGCGCATGGAATTACTGACCGTGTAAAAGGCCGTTATTTTAAGCTTGGACTTCAGATTTTTGAGAATTTTGGTGGTCTGCTCAGAAAGGGTAAAACTCTTATTTTGGGTAAGGTCCCAGCGCTGAGGATGGCGATAACCCAGATAATTGAGCAAAATCACCACCCCCACAAAACTCAGACTGAGGATAATCGCATTGGCTCCAAAACGGGCCTGGCGGGTTTGTGAAAAACCATAAAGTTGCTGACGACGTTCAATCGTCAATGCCGTGATGGCCATTCCCAGCAAAACCAGACCAGCCACGCGCAAAATCTCAGCCAGACTCTGGTAATCCGGTAAACGCTCCAAGCCCAAACCTGTTCCCAGGCTCAGAAGGCCCAAGAACCCCATCACCAGACTCAGGCGTATCAGAGAAAATTTTGAAGAAACTGTGTTTTGAGGCATCTGTATCTCCTATCTCCAACGACGGGTTTCAAGCGAGCGCACGGTCAGAAACAAAAGCAAACCAATCACGCTCAGATAATAAATCAAATCACTGCTGTTGAGCACACCCTTTGAAAAACTTTCAAAGTGACTGTTGAGTGAAAGATAATTCATCAAACTTCCCAATTCAGCCCCCACCAGACTGCCTGATGAGCCGAGAAACCAGAGCAGGAGCGAAATCGAGAAAGAAGAAACCGCAGCAATAATCTGGTTTTGAGTCCAGGTTGAGGTCAGCATGCCAATCGCAAGGAACGAGCAGCCCATCAGAAAAAGTCCCAGATATCCTGTTAAAATCGGCAAGATATCCGGCTTGCCCAAGACCATCAGCAGAATCGGGAAATGAGCCGTTGAAAGCAACATTGCACCCAAAAGCAGGGCAATCGCTAAAAATTTACCCATGACAATCCCGGCATCACTGATCGGCGAGGTCATCAGAAGTTCAAGTGTTTTATTGCGTTGCTCTTCCGCAAAAAGCCGCATGGCAAAAAGCGGGCTGAGCAAAAGTAAAATCACGGTCATATTGGCAAAGAGATAACGCATCATCGCAATATCTTTGCTATAGGCCAGAATCATGGCAAAGAAATAGCCTGAGATCAAAAGAAACATCGCCATCACCACATAGGCAATCGGAGAGGCGAAATAAGCTTTAAGTTCTTTGAGTGAAAGTGCCCAAATCTGTGTCATGCAGAGGCTCCTTCCTGGGTCACCAATTGAATAAAGACATCCTCAAGCGTGCCACCGGCCGCTTGCAGCGAACGCAAGCCCCAATCACGGGCCACCACCTGGCGGGCCAGTTCTTCCTGAATATCTGTCTGGCGGCTGTGCAAACGAAAACTGTGCAATTCGCCCTGACTGTGTTCAAAGCGCCAGGATTCAAGCGCAGGCATTTGACTTAAAAATGCTTCAAGCTCAGCCAAAGGGCCACGCACACATAGCGAGATCTGCTGCAAGCCAGAATTTCTGGCGATTAGGTTTTCAGGGCTGTCTTCAGCTAAAATCCGCCCTTTGTTGATAATGATCACGCGGTCACAGGTCATTTGCACTTCTGGCAAAATATGCGTGCTCAAAATCAAGGTATGCTGCCCCCCCAAGCTTTTAATCAGCTTGCGGGTTTCCTGTATCTGTTTGGGATCCAAGCCAATCGTGGGCTCATCGAGCACAATCACCTCGGGCCGGTGAATAATCGCCTGGGCCAGACCCACCCGCTGGCGGTAGCCCTTGGAGAGCTTTTGCGGAGATTTGTTTAAAACATCGGTAATCCAACAGGATTCCGCGACCTCATCAATACGTGCCTTGCGTTCACGGCTGTTTTTCAAGCCTTTCAAACGCGCGACAAAATCAAGATAGGACTTCACCGTCAACTCGTTATACAAGGGAGGGGTTTCGGGTAAATAGCCGATCTTTTTACGTGCTTCCATCGACTGGGTTACGGTATCACAACCCGCCACTTCAATCACGCCTTCACTGGGAGCCATAAACCCTGTAATCATGCGCATGGTCGTCGTTTTGCCTGCGCCATTAGGGCCCAGAAAACCCAGAATGGTTCCTTTGGGAACTGAAAAGCTTAAATTGTCGACGGCTGTATGATGAGAGTAATACTTTGAAACATTTTTGACTTCAATCACTACTGTCACCTGCTTTTGGTTGTTCGTTGAAGCCAGAACTCAAGCCTGAGCTTAAGCTCCGAACTTAAACTCAAATATTAAACTCAATTTGTTAAATAAAAAGAATGCATAGATTACTATTTCATTAAACCTGCATCAATGGTCTATCATAACAACCTCTTTATTTTTTGACAATAGGATCAGCCGAAGTGTTCAACTAGGGTTTATATACAGCCCAAAAGCAGAGCAATGCTATACTTAAGGGCATGAAAATCACAGCCCCCCTTCTGGTTATCTTTCTAACAGCCATCTTCCTGTTTCTGGCAGCCACCAATATTCAAGGGGGGTGGCTCTATGTGGTCGATGCACTGCTCTGGAGCGTGGTCTTTCTGGCTTTTGTACTGCCGTTTTTACAACTTCGCCGCCTGCAACTCAAGCGTCATTTTTTAAATCAGGCCGTAGCTGAATTTCCTGTCAGCGTTGAACTGACCCTGAAAAACCAACGCCGCTGGCCCTTGATGTTTCTCAACCTTGAAGAAGGCCCGATCCAAAACCTGCGCACGGGCCAAACCCTGCAGCCTGATACAGATAAGTTTTTTGCGGTCTCAGTCGGCTATGGCGAAGAACTGAGCTACCCCTATTCCTTCGTTCCCCCCAACCCTGGGGTTTTCAGTTTTCAATCGGTACACACCGGCTCCTTTGGGCCCCTCGGTCTGCTCGGCCTCTATTGGAAACAAAACCTGCCCTCTGCCCTGGTGGTACTGCCCATTCAGGCCGAAGTTAGCTCTCAAAATCTGCTGGAGGAACATTTTCAGGATATTCGCCAGGCCCGTCGCCGCAGCCATTCGGCTGAGGATATTTCCCATTTTCGCAGCTACCAGCCCGGCGATTCCCGCCGGGCAATTCATTGGAGAAACTCAGCACGCTATGGACAGTTGATCGTCGCAGAGGCCCGCGAAGAGCCCTTTCAACAGGCTTTGGTTTTATTCAATACCGAACAGAAACAAGCCAACCCAGCCTTTTACGCCTTGGTTCAAGAAGCAGAAAAGGTCTGCAGCCATTTACTTGAACATAAAATGGAAATTTTCTGTCAGGCCCAGGCAGCCGAACCCACTTTCTGGAATCAGCTTCAACTTTCAACCCCTCCGCGCAGATTATCAGCTATTCGCACTTGGGAAGGACTGAGCTATTGGCTGGCCACCCTGATGCCCGATGCCCAGGAAAGTTTCGACCGCCATCTCAGCCACAATCCTGTCAACAGCGAGAATATGTTGATCATCCTGTTTTGCACCGAACTGCCCAGTTTTGAAAGCCTGCGCAACCTCGCCCAAGGCAAAGGCTCTTCGGGTCTGGCTCCCCTCTTGATTTACTGCACAGAACCCGTTCCCTCTCTGCCAGAAGATTTAGCCAGTATTCTTGAAATTCGCCACGTTGAAGCCCAAGCATAAAGGCCTCCAGGGCTTGCCTGGAGGCCTTTGAAAAAAGTGCTCTAAATCAGTTCGCTGATTCAACCGGCTCTTTTTCGGGTTCAGCAGTCTCTTCGGGTTCGTCAGGTTCAAAATAAATTGAACTGTCTTCACGCGATTTGAGCACCAGCGGCGTATTGAGGGGAATTTTACCCAACAATAACTCCTCTGAAAGGGGATCTTCAATCCGCTTGGAAATGGTCCGACGCAGGGGACGGGCACCTGATTTTTCATCATAGCCTTCGCGTCCGAGCATATCCTTGAGGCTGACATCAAAGGTCATTTGAATATCCGCTTCCTTCAGACGCTCTTTCACTTCAACCAGCATGATATCCACGATTTCGCGAATTTCTTCTTTCTTCAGCGGATGGAAGACGATCGTTTCCGTCACGCGGTTGAGAAACTCAGGGCGGAAATTCTGCTTGAGTTCATCCATCACGCGCTCACGAATCCGTTCGTAACGGCTTTCTTCTTCGCTGCCGCCTCCGGTATGGAAACCGAGACCGCCGCCGCCCTTTTCAATTGCACGGGCGCCAATATTGCTGGTCATGATCAGGATTGTGTTTTTGAAATCCACAACACGGCCTTTGGAGTCACTGAGACGGCCGTCTTCCATGATTTGCAGCAAGACATTGAAGGTATCGGGGTGCGCTTTTTCAATCTCGTCAAAGAGAATCACCGAATAGGGTTTGCGACGCACCATTTCTGTCAATTGGCCCCCTTCTTGAAAGCCTACATAGCCAGGTGGAGAACCAATCAGCTTAGAGACTGAATGGCGTTCCATATATTCTGACATATCCACGCGAATCAAGGCATCTTCAGAGCCAAAATAGAAAGAAGAGAGCACCTTCGCCAGTTCAGTTTTACCCACCCCACTGGGGCCCGAGAAAATAAAGGCGCCAATCGGACGCTTGGGATTCTTCAGACCAGCACGGGTACGGCGAATGGCTTTGGAAATGGCAGTAACCGCTTCATGCTGACCAATGATCCGTTCATGCAGAACATCTTCCATTTTCAAGAGCCGTTCGGTTTCACCTTCGGTCAACTTGGAAACAGGGATCTTGGTCCAGCCAGCGACGACTTCAGCAATATGGTCTTCATCCACAACCAATTGCTGGGTCTGGCCTTTTTTATCTTTCCATTCAAGCGTCATTTCACGAATCTGATCACGAATGCTTTGCTCCTGATCTCTCAGGTTGCCAGCACCTTCAAAGTCCTGATCGCGAATCGCTTCTTCTTTTTTCTTGCTGACTTCTTTCAGCTCTTTTTCAAGTTCCTTGGCCTCAGGTGGCAGCAAGGAGTTGCGCAAGCGCACTTTTGAGGCAGCTTCGTCCATTAAGTCAATGGCCTTATCGGGCAAGAAACGGTCTGAAATATAACGGTCAGCCAAACGAGCTGCGGCCACCAGTGCCTCATCCGAAATTTTAAGCTTGTGATAGGCTTCGTAGCGATCACGCAATCCCCAGAGAATCGAAATCGTATCTTCAACCGAAGGCTGGTCCACCATAATCGGTTGGAAACGACGCTCCAGAGCAGCATCACGCTCAATATGCTTGCGGTATTCATCCAAGGTAGTAGCCCCAATACACTGCAGCTCACCCCGTGCCAAAGCCGGTTTGAGAATATTGGCAGCATCCACAGCACCTTCGGCAGCACCGGCCCCAATCAGGGTATGCATTTCGTCAATCACAAGAATAATATTGCCCGCATTGCGGATTTCTTCCATGATTTTTTTCAGGCGCTCTTCAAATTCACCGCGATACTTGGTACCAGCCACCAAAGAGCCAATATCCAACATCACCACGCGCTTATCGGTGAGGATATCGGGCACGGTTCCCGAGGTAATCATCTGGGCCAGGCCTTCAGCAATCGCCGTTTTACCCACCCCAGGCTCGCCAATCAGAACCGGATTATTCTTGGTTCTTCGACCCAGAATTTCTATGACACGCTGAATTTCTTTTTCTCGCCCAATCACAGGGTCGAGACGGTTGTCTTCAGCCTGTTGCGTTAAATTGGTTCCAAACTCATCCAAGGTGGGCGTTTTGCTACGCGCAGAGGTAGACGAAGAAGTGGTGGTCGTGGTTTCACCCAGCATCCGAATCACGGTCGAACGCACACGGGCCAGCTCAACGCCAACGTTTTCCAAAACACGAACGGCTACACCTTCCCCTTCCCGAATCAGCCCCAAGAGCAGATGCTCAGTGCCGATATAGTTATGCCCCAGTTGGCGTGCTTCATCCCAAGATAGCTCGAGAACACGTTTCGCACGCGGCGTAAACGGAATCTCCACAGCAACAAAACCTGACCCACGGCCAATGATTTTTTCGACTTCTACACGGGCATCGCGCAAAGTGACGCCCAGACTTTTGAGCGTTTTGGCTGCAATTCCGGTACCCTCACCGATCAGTCCCAAGAGAATCTGTTCGGTGCCTACAAAATTATGACCCAGCCGGCGGGCTTCTTCCTGTGCCAGCATGATCACCTTGATGGCTTTTTCGGTAAACCGCTCGAACATTGTTTGCTCCTTGCGTTTGTCTCTGTAGGCGAAAAGTTTACACCTAGTTTCTATTAAACCTATTCTATACCATACTTGGCCTATCTGATACTACATCATTTCAGGACTTACCTGTTTGGATGTCTTCAGAAGCCCATTTCAGAGAAAAAAAAGACCCGGCGATGCCGGGCCTTTTTTTTCAAAAGATTCTATTTCTTGGCTTCAGGATTGGTCATGGCAAAGGCCACCAGATTTTCAAAATCTGTACGACGCAGATAAGTCAGCTTTTTGCTGCTGTACCAGGGCTTGCTCAGATAGGTATCAAAATTGGCAGCCACACCGGGCAAAGTTGAAGCAGCAGCTTCTTCTTTCATCAATTTGCCATCATTGTTTACATCCAATTGGTCAAACAGGAAAGAAGCTGTTGCAGTCAACTGCATAATATCCATGACCTTGCCAAAAATGCCAGGAGACATTTCACTCGCGGTCAAACGACCATCTTTGTTGCTGTCCATCTTGCGGAAATGCTGAAACTCAAGCGGAGTAGTGACAGGGAATTCATCGGGGGTAATGAATTTATCTGCATTTTTATCTTTGGCAGCAAAAGCTGCTTCAACAGAACGTTTAATTTCTTTATTAATCCCCAAAACAGACTGAGCTTGAAGCTGAGCTGCCGCTTGAGGTGCTGTAGCAGGAGCACGCAAGGGAATTTGGGCAAGGGGCAAAGCACTGTTTCCGCAAGCGGTTAATACGCTGAACAACATAGAAGCAGAGAGAAGAGCGGCTAATTTATTCATCCTGACAAACACCTCATAATCACCATTTATTATGGGATCAATATCGCAGAAATGTCACAAAGTCTTGCTATTAATTAAACAAATATTAAACTTTATTTAACTAATCATTGAGAAAAGCGGGCCCAAAATAACCCCCGGACAATTCTGTTCCGGGGGTCATTCGCCTGAAGAAAAAGGCTGTTTCAGCCCCATCAGGCTATTTCAGCCAATTAAAAGATTCGATGGCCTGAGCCAGTTGAATATCTTTTTGCGTCACCTGATTGCCTGCGTCATGAGTCGTTAAGGCCAACTCTACCTGACCATACACATTCTTCAACTCAGGATGGTGATTCAATTCTTCAGCATGAAAACTCAAGCGCACAATAAAACTGACAGCTTCGCGAAAATTCTGAAACTGAAACTGTTTCGAAAGACGGTGGTCTTCATAATGCCAGCCGGGAAGGCTTTGCAAAGCAGCGATAATTTCTGATTCTGATAAGGGGGATGACATGGAATGACCTCTCTGAAGTTCTAATTTGGATTCTTGAACAGTGCCATGAAAAGATTGCATCGGCATGGCTGGCGCAAAACCAAAGAGCAAAATCGTAACAAATGTAACAATAATGCCTGAGCCAAAAGGCAAGGCCCCCAACATCAGAAACAGAAAAACAATCAACGAGATCATCAAGGTTCCTACCTCCGGAAAATTTGTTTCAGCCATGATTTATTTCAGCCTAGATTTAATGAGGTTTTCCACCGGCAGGCACATAAAATTCAGGCTCAAACATCTTTGGCCGTACACGCATCAGTTCACGGGCATCCTGCACAGAATAGCCTTGAGAAATCAGGGTGATTAATTCTGCACTGGCCTCCATCGAATAGGGATAAAAGGCCGAAGCAAAACTGATCTTCTTATTCTGACTGTATTTGACGGACTCACTCAGCTCCTGTACCACCAAGGGCAAAAGATTTTCAAAAAAGCGTTTGGCCTGTGGGTCTTTGCCACTCTCTCGGGCGGCCAGGTAGAGATCCGCATTGTATTTTGGAAACTCGCGCAGATTTTTCTGTTGTTCGGGAAAAATACGAGTGGGATTATCATCGACCAGAACCACGTGTTCCAAAGTCTCGTCGATCATACGCAAATCTTTGGATAATTTGACAGACTTGCTGTCACGCACAAGATGGTTGCGGGTAAAAACGCCTTTTAAAAAACGACGAAAAGGCTGCCCACCTATTTTTAACTGATCTATCAGCGCCAGTGATGATTGATCTTCTTTGGCTGTAAATACAAGAACGCCCTTACAACCAGGTATTTTTACAATTTCTTGTAAAGCTTTTTCCCAACCAGGGGTCATTGAGACATAGTCTGGGCTGCGCAAGGGGGGGCGCAGGATTGAATCCAGGGTTGAGAGTTTAAAGTCATAGTATTTTGACCCTTTCTCACCACTCTGATACCAATGCTCCAGCAAAGTTTCATCCATATCAAAAACAGCATAAAATTCATGGCCCTGTAATTTTTGAGGCACAAATCCGCTCTCAAAAACTTTTTCATTTTTCACCCTGTAAACAGCTTTTTGCAAAGCAGCCAAAACCAGGGTGTCGTGGTTTTGAATCAAAGCTGTGGAAAGGCCAGCTTCTTCTGCAGCTAAAAAATCAGGGTTCGCGTCGAGTAAATCTTTCATCTGGTTCTGAATTTCAATGGCCTCAAGACGCGAGTACCCATCTTTGAGCATCAAGGAAATATTTAAATGCCCCCGTGAGAAGCCCTCTTTATACCAGGCGGGCATGGGCTCAAGCAGATACTTTCCCAACGAGCGATCCAAACTTTCGGCATGGGCTGTCAAAGGAGAAACCATACTTAACAAGACGCTCAGAATAGCAAGCTTTTTAAGACAATTCATAAACACGCGCCTACTTTTCATTTTTTTTTCAGAATAGCAAAAACCATCCAACTCTGTCAGCTTGCCCGCTCAAATTAAAATCCCTTCCTGGCCAGCTTCTTTTCAACATTTTAAAGACCATCCCAATACACTATAAACTTTTTTAATTATTTAGCTTGCGTTTTTGTAACAAATTGAATACAATATCAATTGTATTGTCAGCAGCTAAGTAGCTTTGTTCCTGCTTGTTTTAAAGACAATGTGCCTGACCTCCTGGGTCACAGTCTGATCGAAGCAATATCGATCACCCTTTACAGTGTCTTAAAAACGAAATCAGAAATAAGGCAAAAGAAGTTAGCCCTTTGCTAGCTTCTTTTTTTATTTTTTTGGCTTTAAATTCAATACAAAGTTAAGCTCAAATTAAATCTCATTCAGATCTGGACTGATTAAACCTATAATTTCGCCAGTGAGGTGGTTAAATTTATGAGTTTCGTCAACAACAGCAGTTCAACAGGTATTCAATTTATTGGCAGCACGTCAGAAGCTGCCCGCATCGGCAAGCCCGCGTCAAACCCGGTCACACCAGCCACGGCCCCTGTGGTTCCCCAAAGCACAGATCAGATCGCACAGAGCGCAGGGCACGAAGGCCAAGCCAAACCCGTCAGTTTTTTAGATGGTTCCCCAAAAACCCTCCAGGTAAAACAACTCCTGGCGCAGGGAAAATTTGACGATTTGGTTCCCCTCTTAAACAGCATGAATTCCCGTGAACTGGCAGATCTGCATTTAACCACCCAAGAGATCAATAAAATCGCAGATGGTTTGGGCAAAGGCAGCCTCACCGCCTCTCTGCCCCTGATCGGCTCCTATACCACCGAGGAGCAAAATGCAGTTCAACGCCTGATCAAAGCTTCAAATCACCTCTCCGTCAACCAAAAAGTCTATCTGCTCAAAGAAAATATTGGCCCCGGTGCCGTGCTGGAATATATCCAATCGGCCCGGCCTGCAGACCTGAAGCAGCTTTCCGTTGCCAACCGACAAATGGCCCTGAGCGTTTTAGATCCTGGCAGCTCAATCTGGGGAACCGTCTCTGGGGCTGCCACAGAGGTCGTCAGTCGCCGAGCGATTGGCGGCGAACGGATCGAAGATCGGCTCGCTGGACAGATCTTAAAATCGGCCAGAAATGAAAAAGAATTGCACGATCTGCTCGGACAGTTAAACCAGTTCAGCCGGGATGACGCCACCTATCATTATGTGATGTCACTTTCCCCTCAAGAGCTCAATGGCCTCTCCGATGCCATGAAAAAAGAATTGCTTCAACATCTTGTGGATACTGGCGTTCAGCTGCCCTTGATCCATATCGATCTCAACAGCATCGCCAATCTTGACGAAACCCTCAACATGACCTTTAAAGAACATGTGCAGGCAGCCCGCCTGCTGTATACCGCTCTGACCCCTCAGGCCCAGCAGAGCAAAGAAATACAAACCATCGTCAGCAAAAGTGATGCTTTGATGCAGGAGCTTTCACAATTGGAAAGCGCGATCAAAAAAGATCAGGCGGCAGGAAAACTCACCCAAGAAAAAATTCAGCAATACCGCCAACAGGCCCAAAGTCTGCAAAGCAAATACCCAGACAACCCGCAAATCAAACAAAAAGTTCAGGAATTATTGGGCACCCTGACCCAGTTGCAAGCAGGTCTACAACAGGCAGCCGGCAGTCAGGTCAGCGTCCTCAAAGACCTGGAACAAATCCGGGGCAGCATCAAACAATACAGCAATGCGCTGCAAAACTCCCGCAAAACCCTGGACCAGCTCAAAACGTCCTTGCCCCAAGCACAGCAACGCTTGGAAAGCAGTGAACAAGCCTTGCTAAAACATTACGAAACGCTGATCCAAAGCCGCAAAAAATTTGAGGGTCTGGAACCCCGCTACGGACAGGTTTTACAGGAAATGGAAGCCGCCCTGCAAAACCCACGCACCCAAAAAGGCAAACTCGCACAACTCGAAAGCCTGAATCAACAGCTGAAACAAATCGAAGCCCAAATGGATCGGCAAAATCAGTCCTATCAAAGCATTCTGGCAGAAGTAAACAGCACAGGCGAAGCCCTGCAGACCGATATTACCCGTTATAACCAAGCGGCAGAACAGGTCAACAGTCGGCGTCAAGAACTGCAAACTCAACAGACCAAACTGGAACACAACCTGAGCAATTACCAAACCCAAGTCAGTCGTTTGGAAAAAGGAGTCACTCAAGCCAAAGATCAACTGCAGGAATTGAAACAGGCGGGCGCCCAAGCAGGGGATCTTGCCAGCCTTGAAACCGAAATCACCAAGATCAAAACAGAAATTGACGCCCATAAAAAAAGTCTGGCCAGTGTTCAGACCGACTACACCCGATACCTGGGTCCTGAAGCCGAAAAGCTGGTTCAGAGCCAAAACAGCCAAAGCTCAGAGTTTAAAGCACTCGAACCGAAAATTGAAGCCGCCGAGACCAGTCAAGGCATCATCGCCAGCATTGCCCAGGGCATTGATGACGGGTATACCTACCTGAAAGAGAAAATCAGTCAGGTATTGGATGGCGCAAGATCCTTTGTTTCAGATTGGCAAACCCGTCTGAGTTCAGGAGAAACCATTTCCAGCGCCAATATTCAAGATTTTCGCAAGCAATTGAATACCCAAATTCAAGAATTGGAAGCCCGCCGACAGGACTCTCCTGAAGAAGTTGAAGCCCAGATTCAAGCCTTGAAAGCCTTGGAAACCAGTGTGAATCAATTGGAAAGCCAGCTCAAAACCAGCGATCAAGTCGCTGGAGAATTGGGTCAAAGCCTTGAGAACCTGAAAACCAGGCAAACTCAGATTCAACAAGAACTGAAAGCAACAGATGAAGTGATCGCACTTTCAGAACAGGCCCTGAAACGCAACTCAGAGAAGATCACTGCCCTGCAGGCAGAGATTTCGCAGTTTCAAGGTGAGCTCGGCAACTACAGTCAAGATATTATGAAATTGAAAGTTCAATTGGATGCGCGTCAGAAGGAATCCGCTGCCGCGCAACAAAATTATGCCGAAGGCAAAATTTCAGGCTCAGATTTAAGCCAAAAATTAAAGGCCAGTGAAGCAGCACAAATCAGCCTGAAACAAAAAATGGAGAGCCTTTTTCAAGCCATGCAACGTGTGCAGGGGCAAATGGATGTCAGTATTGAAAGCCTGCAAGCACAACAAAAAAGTTTGGGCCATGAACAGACCAAACTCCAAAACGCGATTCAAAAATCGGAAAGTCTGCGTACTGAATTAACCCAAGTCAAAGACAGCAACCTGCAAAAAATAAATACAGCCCAAACCACCCTGCAAAACCTCCAATCGGATGCAGCAAAATATCCCGCGATTCAGAAAAAAGCCCAGGAACTGCAAACCTTGGTGGGTACTCTGGGCGCAAAGAACCAAGAAATTGACAGCTTGATTGCAGGAACCAATCAGACCCTGGTGGAGGTTCTGCCTTTAAATCGAGCCCTGGGAGCAGCAGGCGAAAAAGTTCAAACCCTGGAAGCGCAGTTCCAGAGTCTGAAACTGACGCAGTTGGCCACGACCCAACAATCCCTTGATCACGTCAGCCGGGAATTTTTAAAATTGCAGGAAACCGCTGGCTCTCTCCGCAAAGAAGCCGAACAACTGGAATACAGCCTGCACAACAGTCAAAAACCCTTTGCGATTCAAGAAATGCAGACCCAGATCGATCAGCTGATTCAAAAACAGGGAATTCCTTCAGCACAGGTAGAACGCTTACTGCAGCTCAAACAGGATCTCGAATCACTGCGAAAAACGCGCCAGGAAGGCGATTTGGCTTTAAGTGCAAACCGAGCCGTGCGTCAACACCACCATTCGGATTATACTGCAGCGCAAGCAGCGGTCAGCGACGTGCGCGCCCAGGTCGCAGCGATCGAATCGACCCTTTCACAGACAGAATCTGAGGTCAAAGCAGGTCAGCAGGATATGCTGAAGATGCAGCAGCAGATGCTGGAAATGCGCAAACAACTGGGCATACATTCTGGAGCCTACCAGGAGCGTCTTGAGCGCTATGAACACTTGCTAAAAAATGGGGGCAATCTCAGTGAAAAAGATGTAGCTGAACTGCAAACCCTGGAACAAGAACTTTCTGGCATGGAACAGGATTTGGCCAACCAATCAGACACAGTGCGTGAAAAACTGGCTGGTTTCAATATGCTCAAGGCAAAGATCAATCAACAGATTGACAGTTTGCGTGAAAAAAGCCAAACCCTGCTGACTTTGCGGCAAAATCTCAGTGTCAGCCTGAATGCTCTGAAAGACTCTCGCGCCAATCTGGCCACCCACCAGGTCTCACTGCAAGCACAACGCGATGATCTGGCCTCACGTCTTTCTGAAATAGAGGCCATGCTGCGCACCTATCCAGGCACACGTGAACTCTTGGAAATTCGCGATCAACTCCGTCAGGAATTGACAGAAACAGATCAATTGCTCACCCAATACCATGCCGAACTGAGCCAGACAGACCAAGATATTCATGCCAGTGAAAAACTCATTACAGGGATTGACGAAACGCTTGAAAAATCCAGAACGATTCAAGAAAAACTCACGCTTTTAATCTTAAAATTGAATGATCTGATTCAACAGGGAGAAGCGCTTGAACACGATCTGAATGAAATGCAGGAAACCCTCAAAAGCCAATCCAGCGATGAAAAAGCCACACGTGAACACCTGGAAAAAGGAAAAACCCTGCCCAAGCCGTCCCCAGCGGCCTCAGCCAGCCCTACAGCCAAAGCGGAAAAACGTCCAAGTCCAGAAACCTCTACAGCGCTCAAAAGCGTACAAAAGTTTTTTGATGAAAGTCTCTCAGGTTTGATTCGCCAGCAGAAACGCAACGAAGAAAAACGGGAAAATGAGCATCAAGAAAAACGGGAAGAATTTATCAAAGTTCTGGAACAACAGATCAACGCATCACGTCAGTATGATCATTCCTGGAAAGAAAAAATTGAGCAGCAGGCTGAACTTGAAAAGATCACTGAACTCATGATTCAAAAATCTTTTGCGGGCCAGAATATGCCTTCTGGCCTGAATATTCTGGGAATCAATACAGCAGCACAAGAAGCATAAAATGAAAGCACGTTATTGGTTTGGGGGCTCGGTTTTATTCATTGCCGTAATCGGCGGAACAGGTCTGGTTCTTGGCCCCAAATGGCTGATGCGCAATGCAACGCAAAAACCCGCAGAAGTCACGACCTTTGTTTCACGTCCCGCTGCGGAACCCGATTTGCGCAGTCAAATGTCCCAGGCCCTGCAGGAACCCGCTGAAGCAGCCACTCTGCCTCAAAGCCAAGAACCCAACAGAATCCCTCAGAATACGGTTCCCGCTCAGCGCGAAGAACAGAGAACAGCTCAACAGGCATCCGTCTCAGACGAAAGACTTCAGGCGCACACACAAGCAGAAAGGTCCCCGCAAGCCTCTGTTTTACCAGCAGAACAAAACCGAACAGAATCACGCTCAGAAACGCGTGCAGAAATTCCCCCTCAATCACAGCCTGCCAACGAATCCGGCAAACGTAATTTTCAGCTCAACTTGAGCGAGAACCAGATTGCCAGCATGATCTACAATGGTCTGTACACAGGAACAGTGCCCGAATACCGCCCCTCCATTCAAGGGGTTTCCGTACAGCTACAAAATGGGCGAGGCCGCATTACGGTTGCACTTCTGCCCAAATACCTGCCCGATCATTTCTTTAAAAACCTGCCTGGCGTCACCCGCGAAACACCGACCATTTATCTGGGCGGAGAATTGGGTCTGAGCCTGAATAACCAAACCATTTCTCCTGAAATTTATTCGCTTTCCCTGGGCAGTCTGAAAATTCCCGCCCCTTTTATTAAAGCCATGGTCAAACACCAGGTACAGCAGCAGGTGAAACAAATTACCCAATTAGAGTCCGGACAACAGGCCATTCTCGATGCCGTAAATCTGGAGCAAGGAAACCTGACAATTCAGGGGCATGTCGAATAAACCAAGCCCCGTCAAGGCTTATACTAGGAGAATCACCTCCTGGAGACCTGCCATGAAAAACCTGATCACCGCTCTGATTTTGGCCACAGCCGCCTCACTCGCTTCATCAGCCTGGGCCAAAGATACAGCCTGCCCCGCCTTACTCAATCACAGTTTCAAAAACTTGAAAGGAAAAACTGAAAACCTCTGTCAATACCAAAACAAGGTGGTTTTGGTCGTCAATACCGCCAGCTTTTGTGGTTATACGCCGCAGTATAAGGATTTGCAAGAACTCTATCGCAAATATCAAGCCAAAGGGTTGGTCATTTTGGGCTTTCCAGCCAATGATTTCGGTCGTCAGGAACCGGGTTCCGACAAAGAGATTTCAGAGTTCTGCACAAAAAACTTTCAGGTTTCTTTTCCCATGTTCAGCAAAAGCTCGGTCAAAGGCACCGCTATCAACCCACTCTTTACAGAGTTGAAAAAACGCACAGGAGAAGCCCCGCTTTGGAATTTTCATAAATATCTGATTGATCGCAAAACACAAACCGTTTTAAGTTTTAACAGTTCAGTTTCACCTCTGGCTCCTCAGTTTATTCAGGCGTTGGAGAAGATGCTAAAAGATGTGCCACAATCTGCACGCTGATCTGAATCAAAGTCTCGGGTATTGAACCGGCCAGCTAATCAGATCTTAGCTTCTGGAGTGCCCGATCGGGCTGGCCTGAACCCCTCAAAGCAAAACCCATGGCAAGAGGAAAAGCCATGGGTTGAGAAAGCGTTTATTAAGGGGGATGTTTTAAATCAGCCCTTATTGTTGGGACGCCGTAGTATCACTGCTCTCAGAACTTTCAGTTTCTGAATCACTCGCCTCACTTGATTCTCCACTGCTGGTGGTATCCGGCGTTTTATAGAGAATACCTGTTTCAAGTTGAGTAGAAGCCAATAAATCATGGCGGTTTTTCTGCGCCAGAGTCATGCTGTCCGCTGGGGTATAAAAGTTTGCGCGATAAGCCGTTGTTTC
Organism: bacterium (Candidatus Blackallbacteria) CG13_big_fil_rev_8_21_14_2_50_49_14; assembly: GCA_002783405.1. Taxonomy (NCBI): domain Bacteria; phylum Candidatus Blackallbacteria; species bacterium (Candidatus Blackallbacteria) CG13_big_fil_rev_8_21_14_2_50_49_14. Next base: position 37,049 of record PFGG01000075.1, read on the forward strand.
TCCATGCCCGCATCCTACCAAGAGTAAAAAGCAACCGGCAGAGAATAATATTTTCGACAACATACATGCGCCTCTTAAATATTGTTTTACTTTATCTTAATCTTAATATAGTCACGCAGAGCAAGGGACATGCTTAAAAACTTCGGATTTTTCAGAAAGAATTAAGATTAAGTTTACGATAAGATAGCATGAAAAGATCGATAATTCCTCTCAGCCTGCCTCTCCTGCTTTCACTTTTGACTGCTTGTGGCAAAACCCAGCCCGTGGGTGTAATCGACACAGCCCCTTTGGCCGTTCAACAGATAGAATCATTAGAACGGGCTGTAGATCACCTCAATACCTCGCTGAGCCAGATTGAAAAAAAATCTCCCACAGGAGTCAAAGCAACAGAGTCCATGAATCTTTCCCAACCAGAGCTCCCTGAATCTGATCCCCTGTTGCAGGCAGCAGCATCCTCGCTCCCCCTCGAAACACAGAGTGAAACAGAGACTTTATTGCCCCGTTTAGATGCAGAAGCTCCCCTGGAAGAACTGCCGACAGCCCAAGCTCTTTCAGACACGGCCACAGAGGGCACCGAAAGTACGCGTACCCGGAAAGAAAAACAACTCCAAATCGATGTCTATGATGGATACGGCACCACCGCCAAGCTCACCGTCAGTGGGCGCTTATTTTCAGATCGACGCCTGGACGCCGTCGAGGAAAAAGACAGCCGCTTGAAAAATCTGGTCAAAACCTCACGCCGTTTTGTACTGAATGAAGCTGAACAGGTCTGGTTGACCGTCAGTTTGGGCTCGGAAATCAGGGAAGTGCTCACCAATGACGAGGGTTTTTTTGAAGTCAATTTTGAGCATATCGAAGATCTGCCCCTGGGGCTTCATGCAGCCAAAGTCAGCCTTTCAGCCCGAAATATCAAACGCTACCAAGCCCAACCCAGCCAGGGTAAATTTATCCTGCACAACCCAGACTCTAACCGTTTGGGGATTATTTCAGATGTTGACGATACCATTTTGCAAACCAACGCCACCAGCAAAATGCGCATGTTGAAAACCATTTTTCTCAGCAATTATAAAACCCAATTGCCCGTCGCTGGCATGAGCGATCTCTTCAGAGCCATTCACCATGGCCCTGAAGGCGACGGCTACGACGCTACCCATTATGTCTCCAGCAGCCCCGACAATCTTTACAGCCGCATCAACCTCTTTTTGGATTACCGTAATTTTCCAGAAGGTTCGATTGACCTCAAAAATGTGGGCCTGGGCAAAGACAATGATTCGCTTTTCGACCATGAAATTTATAAAACAGGCAAAATCAGGCGGATTCTTGAAACCTACCCACAGCGCCGTTTTATTCTGTTTGGTGACAGTGGAGAGCGCGACCCTGAAATTTATCGCCAAATTGCCCAGGAGTTTCCGCAACAGATTGTGGCGGTTTATATTCACAATGTCACAGAAGAAGATCCCTTCAGTTCGCGCTTTCAAGGCCAGATGCTGTTTACTGAACCCGATAAGGTGAAAAAGGATTTGCTCAGTCGGGGCTTGATTTACCCCTATTGAGGTTGAACGTTCGCATAGACCGGGAATTGACGGCAAAGTGCAGCCACACGGGCCTGAACCTGGGCACAAACTTCAGCATCCTGGCTATTCAGCAGAATATCTGCGATACATTCTCCAATTTCCTGCATTTGGGCTTCCTGCATGCCTCGGGTTGTCACGGCTGGTGTGCCAATCCGCAAGCCACTGGTCACAAAGGGACTTTTGGGGTCATTGGGTACGGTGTTCTTATTCACGGTAATTCCCACCTGTCCCAAAGCCAATTCCATTTCTTTACCGGTTTTGTCCAGGGGACGCAAATCCAGCATCATGAGATGGTTATCTGTTCCGTCTGAAACCAGCTTTAAACCCCGTCCAATTAGCGCCAGCGCCAAAGCCTGGGCATTGTTGAGAATCTGCTGCTGATAGGTTTTAAAATTCGGTTGCAGCGCTTCATGAAAAGCCACTGCTTTGGCAGCAATCACATGCATCAGAGGCCCCCCCTGTAAGCCCGGAAAAACAGCCTTGTCAATTTTAGCTGCCCAATCTGAAGAGCAGAGAATCATGCCCCCCCGTGGCCCACGCAGGGTCTTATGGGTGGTTGTCGTGACAAAATGGGCATAGGGAATCGGGCTGGGATGCAAACCGGCCACCACCAAACCGGCAATATGGGCGATATCTGCGAGTAAATAAGCTTCAACCTCATCCGCAATCCGACGAAACGCTTCAAAATCAATCGTGCGGGCATAGGCACTGGCCCCGGCAATGATCATGGCAGGCCTAACTTCCAGAGCCTTTTGGCGCAGTTCCTCATAATCAATCCGACCGGTTTCAGGATCCACCCCATAAAAATGGGATTCAAAATAAAGCCCTGAAATATTTACAGGGCTGCCATGGGTCAAATGTCCCCCATGGGAGAGATTCATGCCCAAAATTTTATCACCGGGTTTGAGGGTGGCCAGCATGACCGCCAGATTGGCACTGGCACCGGAGTGGGGTTGGACATTGGCATGCTCTGCGCCAAACAAGCGCTTGGCACGCTCACGGGCCAGTTCTTCGGCCTGATCGACAAACTCACAGCCACCATAATAGCGTTTGCCTGGCAAACCCTCGGCGTATTTATTGGTAAGACAACTGCCCTGTGCGAGCATCACAGCGGGGCTGGCAAAATTTTCAGAGGCAATCAGCTCAAGGTGATCTTCCTGACGTTGCCATTCACGTTCAATCGTTGCCGAAAGTTCAGGATCGGTTTGAGCGATCAAATGAAGCCATTCAGTCTGCATGGGCCTGCTCCAGTGCGGTAATTTTATCAATCCGGCCTTGGTGACGGCCCCCTTCAAAGGGCGTTTCCAACCAAACCTTCAAAATTTCTTCAGCCATCATGGGAGTGGTTAAACGCGCCCCCAAGGCCAAAACATTGGCATCATTGTGTTCACGCGATAAGCGGGCTGAAACGGGCTCATTGCAAAGCGCCGCACGAATGCCAGGCATTTTATTAACTGCGATGCTAATGCCAATGCCAGAACCACAGACCACAATCCCTCGCTCAGCCTGGCCAGAAGCCAGTCGTGCAGCCACCTGGGCTGCACTGTCGGGATAATCCACTGAAGCGCTTGAAAAAGCCCCCACATCATAGGTCTCATGGCCGGCTTGCTGAAGAACAGTTACAAGATGCTGTTTGAGTTCAAAACCCGCATGATCAGAACCGAGTACTATTTTCATAGACACTAACTAGCTTTGTGAAGCAAAGAGCTGCATACGCACTGAAAGCAGTGTTCTTTGACCGGAAAGGCGCAAGAGCCCCCAATTGACGTCCTGGGCGGCATCAATCACGAGAATAACCGAGTTGCTGACAATCAGCAGCGTTTTGGTGCCATTCTCTTTTTCTACCAGAATCTGCTCAACCCGTCCAGACTCAGCATCTTTGGGAAGATTTCGTTCAAAGTCATCGACGGTTTGCACGAAAATACTGGCCATGGTTTTGATATGTTCACTCAGTTCATCATGATCCGAAGTCGAACGATCCTGCACGATCATCTTGCCGGTACGGTCCACCAAAAAGGCACTGACGACGCCTGGCAAACGCAGCAAAGGTTGCAATTTATCACTCACAGATTTTGACATAAACTGGCTGGGACGAAACGCCTGACGTTCCACAATATCAATCGTGCCTGAGTCCAGCATTTGGTAAATCACTTTATTGGCCACATAAAAATTAAGTCCGCTCCAAAGCACCACGTCTTTGGCCTTTTTATGGCTATCCATTAGATTGTAGATTTTTTCTTCTTCAGGACTTAAATTCAAATCGCGACGCTTGGCCGGTTGTTTGCGGAACAGTTGGGTTGGCAAACCAATCCGGGAACGAATACGCCCCCAATCGGGCCCATACTCGGTTAAAAAGTCAATCCAAGGATAACTCAGAGGCAAAAGCTCCGGCGCTCCAATTTTGGGTTGGCCACCTTCTTTCAACTCATAACCGACCTTTTCCCAGTCAAGAATACAGAACAGCGCTTCAGAAATCTGAAAAGCGCGAATATAACTGATCACCTGTTGGGGAACGGCCTGATTTTTGATCAAAACACTGTCCAGCATGGAATCCTGAAGATAGGTGGGCCCTTCAACCTGCTGCATTAACTCATCCAAACGCTCTTTGGTCACCAGACCGAGGGTCAGAATTGCTTCTCCCAAGCTCGTGCTCTCTGAGGAACGCGCGTAGAGAATATTTCCTTCTTTCATCCAAACGGTGGCGAACATGCTGCTGGTATTCGCTTCAAGGGCGCCGGTAAAACCATTTTCATGCATAGACTGCATGATTGCAATCAAGTCCTGACCACCCATCGTCTCGGCAAAACGCATAGTCTTTTTCTCTAACTCCTTTATTCCGTTCTGGCAGGTTGAGCGTCCATTTGTGTATTCCATTGATACCAAGTATCGGTTTTGCGCAATTGCGCTGGGTCAAGCGTGCGAACCTGAGCCAGCCCCGCATCTCCCATTGTAATCTGCTGATTCTCAACAATCTGTAGCCATTGTTCCATACTTACTTCGACAGGACCCGGAATGACCCGCACCGGCGAAGGGATTTCATGCACTGGAGAATCAACCTGTTTGGGCTGTTGAAAGCCCTTTGAAGATTCTTGAGGTTGAGAAGAAGGCAAGGACGCCGGCATTTTCTGAAATAATTCACCCAGATGTGACTCTGGCATCTCGAAGGGGCGATGGATACCCACACTGCCCTTGAACACAGCCGTCTGCGTCGCAGTATCGCTCACTTCTAAGCTATAGGTCGTACCCAAAACAGCAGCCACAGAATGGCGCCCGCGTACAATCATTTTCTTTTGCGGAGCCGGACGCACCTGATTCCAAACCTTGCCCTTATTCAAACGGGCCATGGTTTGTCTTTTCGCGGGGTCGTCACTGATCAGAAGCAAATGGCTGGCTGAACCAATTCTCAGACGGGAACCGTCTGAAAAAGTAAGCTCGACACGCCCATTGCTGCCTGTGGTAACACTCTGACCAGGCTTGACCAATTGCCCTTTTTTAACATTGGTCTTGCCTGAAATATAAGAAACACGGCCACCAGCAGTCACTTTAAGTGTCCTAGGAGCCATCAGGAGCGGACTTAGCATCAACAGCCCCACCAGCAAAAGCCGAAAAGGACTGCGCTCTGTTTTTTTCATGCTGTATTCATCCATGCGCAGGTATTCTGGAATCCAGTAAGTATGGTACATATATAGTAGCATGTCAAAATCAAATTGACCCTGAAAATTTTACAGGCTTCAGTCGCTGAAAATCAGCCGGAATCTGAATCAAGACTCTAGACCTGTCAAAATCTTAAAAAAAAGCAAGCGTTTGGAGGGCTGTTTGGATGAGCGAAGAAAAACCCGGAGATGCAAATTCTGCATTCAAAGCACGTTTGGATGCCTTGCGTTCAAAAGGAGCTCCCAATCCCCCGGCACAAACCCCTTCTCTCAGAGATCGTCTGCAGCAGGGCGGCCCAGCCCCTTCGGGCGCAGCCAATATTCGCTCAAGTATTCAGGAGCGTTTTCGCACGAAACAAGCCGCTTCTCCCCCCACTGCAGCTCCGCAGTCTCAAAAAACGGAAACGCCCATTCAGTTTGAAAATCTTCAGGAAATTCCAAATACTCCTTCCCACAAACAGGAGGAAGAACGGACTGAAAGCTGGAATATGGAACAGGGCGGCATGTGCCCTTCCTGCCAATCCTTTAATAATGGAGGGGTGGCCTTCTGTAATTCCTGCGGTTATATGTTGCTGCGCAGTGAAATAGAAATTGAAGTGATTACCTCTTATCCTTTACAGGAAATCAAAGGATTGGCACATACCTTTGTCAATAAGCTCAAAGAGCTCAATATCCGCACCACTGAGGATATCCTCAGAGTCGCCAGCAACCGCAAAAACCGAGACATGATCTCAAAACGAACAGGTCTTTCTGAACGCTCAATCCTGAGATTGGTGCATACTGCAGATATCTGCCGAGTACCTTCAATGGGCCCTGAAAATGCAGCCATGCTTGAATTGATCGCCATTACCACCCTGGCCGAAATGATGAAACTCAAACCGCTCGAACTTTACAATAAAATTCAGCAGGCCAAGATCAAAATGAACCAACAGGGCATTCTCTTTTTACCCACGAAAAAGCAGGTGGCACAATGGTTTGAAGAAGCATCCGAACTGCAACCGATTAAGATCATTTAGCATTTTTGGCTTTACTCTCGGCAAAAGAACAGATCCTGTGTTAAGATGATCTCTCATTGGTTAATGATTATCATTGGATGAATGTGATTTTAAAAAAGAGGTTTTTGATTCCATGGCGAACTATAAATCTGCCAAAAAGCGCATCAAAGTAGCTGATCGCAACCGTGTGCAAAACTCCCTGGTCAAATCCCGTGCCCGTACCGCCATGAAAAAAGTAGTCCGTGCCTTGGGTGATAACAGTACTGATCTGGAGTCTTTGACCAAATTGGCCGTTAGCGAACTTGATAAGGCCCAAGCCAAAGGTGTTCTGCACAAAAATGCAGTCGCCCGTCACAAGAGCCGCCTTATGAAAAAAGTGAACGCGACCGCTCAAGCCTAATCAGCTTTCGTAAAAGATTTTGGCCTGCAATAGACACTCTATTGCAGGCTCTTTTCATGTCTGTATCTTTCGTTCAGGTCTTTCTCGACCTGTAAACCCGGTTCAAAACGGCACCAAAGCACTTAAAACTTAATCTTCTCTTGAACAAAACTATAAGAACGCTACTTTTAAAAGCTCGGAAGGGCCAATTAATGTTTCTTTTTAGACAAAGAAATCAACACAAAATCAACAATTTTTGAATAAATTGATTTACCTGGGTTGTATCTTCTTTGTTTTGAGAGTTGCCTTGGTTATAATGATTATCTATTAAAATACCATGCGATACAGACTCATTAGGAGACGTACAACACATGTTAAATATTGGTTATGGAAATATTGTTCCCCTCAATCGGATTATTGCCATTGTTTCCTCTGATTCAGCGCCCATCAAGCGTATGATTCATGAAGGCCAAAAAACCGGCAAACTGGTAGATGCCACCTACGGACGTAAAACACGCAGCGTGGTGATCACCGATTCCGGTCATATCGTGCTTTCTGCATTTACCGCTGATTCTTTGGCCAAGCGTGCAGATGGTTCCTATAACGAAAGCAATTCCCGCAAATCGGATGACTAATCATCACCTGATTTGCCGCGCTTTTTGAGGAGATAAATCATGCTAAATATTGGTTATAATCATCAGGTCGTGATCGATCAAATCATCGCCATTGTGGCGTCAGATTCTGCACCGATCAAACGCCTGATTCACCGCGCCAAGGATGCGGGAAAACTTTTTGACTGTACCAAGGGGAAACGCACACGCAGCGCCGTTGTGACGATGGACGAAGATGTTTATCTTTCGGCCTTCACTGCCGATTCTCTGGCCAACAGAATGGAAAGCGCCTACCACCTCAGCAAAGTAGTCAACGATCAATCCAATTGGATTCATCCCTTCTACCGGTAAATTTCAACACTTATATAAAGAGCCCGTGGAACTTCCTAAGGAAGGTCTGCGGGCTCTATATGTATGGTAGCGTCCAGAAGACCCGGAAACGCTGAATGTAGAGCATCTTTAACCTGATGAGAAAGCTCATGCGCCTGCGTCACCCGCAGATTGGGGTCCACCCAAATATGCAACTCCAGATAAATCGCATCAGACAAGCCGTGGGCCCGGATCTGATGACAATCATACACCCCTGACACGGCTTTGACTTTTTCGCGCACAAGCTCGCGATCAATTGGGGTTTGGTCAATTAAAATTCCCAGATTTTCACGAAAAAGCTGTACCGCCATTTTGCCAATCACCAGGGTAATCCCGAGAGAAACCAAGAGGTCCAACCAATACCAGCGCAGGGTAATCGCCCCCAATGAAACCAAAACAGAAAGTGAAACCAAGACATCGCTGCGGGTATGCATGGCATCCGAAAGCAAAAGGTGGCTGTTGAAGGCTTTGCCCGCACGGGTTTCATACCAAACCACCCAGAAATTGATCAGCACCCCCACCACCATGATCACGAATGAAAAAACTGAAACCTCAGGGGTGACAGGAGCCGAAAGCCGTGAGGCCACTTCTTTAATAATTTCCAGACAGGTCAGCCCCAACATCACGGCGATCAGCATTGAGGCAACGATTTCAGCCTTGCGGTGCCCATAGGGATGATCCTCATCGGGAGGATCAAAGGCATAGGCCACTGCTACAAAGCCCACGATATTGGAAGTGCTGTCCATTAGGGAGTGAAAACCATCAGCCACCATGCTGAGGGTATGGGTAAAATAGCCATAGCCCAGTTTGGCCAGGGCAATCACCAGATTGAGCACAAACGTAATCGCCAAAACCCTTACAATCTGAGACTTGCGCACACTTAAATCGAGCATATCATCATTCCTGTCTAAAAATGCAAAACGGGGAAGAAATCTTCCCCGTTTGCTTCAGTGGAGATGGCGAGAATCGAACTCGCGTCCACGCAACCCACTATACGAACGTCTACAGAACGTAGTCTGTGTATTAAAAATTTCATCTGGATTCACTCCCACAGACAGGATCAAATCCAAACTAACTGATGATCTTTCTGTTCAGCTTATCAGTATCAGCTAATCAGGCAACCACTATTTAGGCCCACTCTACTTCCGTGGCCCGAAGCAGAATGGGGCTTTCCTTTATTTAGGCAGCAACCGCCACGCGAGCGGGTGCAGCTTTCAACGAAGGAAGGGCAAACAGATTTTTCTTGTTTGCGTTTAAATTTTTGCCGATAGTTTTACGAGAACATCGACATTCTCGGCCCGCAGTCCGTACGATGATGTCAAGTGTCGAAGCCTTTACATCCCCGTGTAGGTTTATCTTAGCACAGCGATTTTGTGCAATACAAGCGGATCAGTCGAGGTAGTCGGGGTAAGGCAGAATGGCCTGGGCGTCAAAATAATAAAAGGTTTCAAGCGAATAGGGCCCAATGCCCATCGACTTCAGCTGAGCTCCCACCGGATGCTTGCCAAAAACCACCATTGAGGCTTCAGGTGAACGCGAAGAGGTCAGTGAACACTGCATTTTGACCTTGTTTTCGCAGACAATATTCTGCTTGATCGAGTAAAATTTGAGTTCTTTGTCCTGCTCACGCACGTATTCCGGGCGCTTGACGCGCAGGGTGAGAATCCGCTCTTCTTCAATCAGCTCAGTTTCCTGGGTACGGGGGTCGAGCATTTGATGGTTGATTTCAGCCAGAAAAATCGGGTAGCCCCAAATTTCGGTGCGGGCTTCAAAGGCTTCGCTGCTGGAAACCCCTTCTTTATAAATATAAAAGCCCTTATTGCCCCACGACTCTTCAAACCAGAGCGGCAGATAGGAAGGGGCCGGCCATTTGCCCAAGGTGACGGGAATGGCAATCGCCACCGAACGGTAAGGAGGAATGGAACCGTGCTGCACATGGGTTTGAATCATGGCCAGCGCACTGCGGTTATTGCCTCTGCGCACGGGATGCACCCGTTCATGGGGCATCATGGGCAAGAGAGGCTCTAAGCCACATTCAAAATAGGAAACGACTATTTCAGAACGGTACAGGCGAATCGGCATTTCAATGCCCGACTGCCCATCGGTCGTGACCTGAAGATCCTCAAAGATACTTTTGTGCCTGCTCATGCAGGTATTTTAACATCTTTCAGGCAGAGCCGAAAGAAGCAGGTGGCTGGAACAGAGGATTCTCACCCCGAGAAAATTCTGAGATAAAACTTTTTTCCCAGACCCCCAAAATCTCTTTTGAAGACATAAAAGCCCCCACTCCTCTTCACAAGGAAGAAAGCAAGAGGAGCCTAACCCACACTTCAAACAATCGCTTTGGAAGGTCTCGTAATCCGATCTCAAATCATGTTACGCTGTGTCTGACATCCTCCCCCCCTATAAGGAAAGAGGTTCCTGATTCAACGAGCGAACTTGTTTAAACTCTGTTCCCAGATTCAGACAGCGGTTCATCTCTTCTCAGGCGTTTCGACATCTCTGTGATGCCCGGTTTCTGTGTGCCCCACAGTACCGATCAATGCTAATCCTTTACTAAGTATATTCAATGCAGCATTGTGGTCTCGGTCTAGTTCTAAACCGCACGAATCACAACGATGCACCCGTTCATTCAGACTTTTTACAACCCTTTTACCACAACCACTGCAAGCTTGACTGGTATGATGGGCAGGAACTAAAACCAAAGCTTTGGAAAAAACTTGACTGAAATACTCTAACCATCGCTTAAGTTGATGCCAGCTTGCATCAGAAATTGCTTTTGCTAAGGTGTGGTTTTTCAGCATATTCTTTATTTGAAGATTTTCAATGACGACAAAATCGTAAGATTGGTACAACGCCCTCGCTGCCTTAATGGCGAAGTCTTTACGCTGTCTTTGTACTTTCAAATGTTTTTTAGCCAAGCGTTTGATTTGTTTTCTTCGATTGGATGAGCCTTCTTGTTTTCTTGAAAGTTTGCGGTGTTCTCGTTTAAGGGCTTTTTCTGACTGTTTCAAGACCCTGGGATTTTCTAGGATATGACCAAGGCTATCCGTCCAAAGATGTCTGATGCCCATATCTAAACCCACAATAGAGCCTGTGCTTGCAAGGCATTCTTTGCGGTCAATATCTAAACAAAATTGCGCATAATACCCATCAGCACGGCGCACAAGACGTACTCGCTTAATTTGATCTTGAAAGCCATTCAGGCATTGTTTGCCAATCAGTTTGAGAGTGCCAATGCCACACTTATCTGAAAAAAGAATTCGTTTGCAGCCTTCAACAAGCTTCCAGCCAGAGCGTTTGTACTCAACAGAACGATTATCCTTTTGGAATTTAGGATAACCCTTTTGACCGGAAATCTTTTTCTTACAATTTTCAAAAAAATTTGAAATAGCACTCCAGGCTCTTTCCGTGGCTTGCTGTCTGGCTGTTGAATTCAGTTTATCTGAAAATTCAAACTCTTTAGGAAGAGAAGCAGCCAGTTTGTAGAGATCATTCTTGCCTGCACCCCGGTTATCGACCCAATATCTTACAGCTTTGTTTCTGATAAACTGCACAATACGAATGGCCTCATCTATTGCTTGATATTGATGAGGTTTGCCTTTGAGCTTGAATTCATACACTAACATAGGGTTATTATACAAAAATTCAGACCCAATCTGATAGTGTTAAAATAGCTCAATCTGATAGTGTTAGAATAGTTAGTAAGATGTTATTATCACCCGTCTAACGATTGATACGCCTTTTATCTCATACCGACACCCCAAAGGTGCCTGAAAAGAAGGGGCCTGACGGCGTATCCAGTAAAAGCCGCAATTAACAAGGAGTTTCACGATGGTTCCCAAATTTTTCAAATACGCCCTGACCCTGCAAGCCGAGCTTTTGGCCATGGTCAGCGAAGAAATTCACAACAAAGCCGAAGATTTCGTGCGCCAGAATTCCGATGAAGGCTATGAAGCCTACCTTTCACAACTGGTCGACAATATCGAAAAAACCGTAGACACCCTGGCCACCCCCTTGGAGCCCCTGATTAAAACCGTCAACAAGCTGCAGGAAGATTTGCACCTGGGCACGCCCATGTCCCTCTCAGAAACCCTCGATCGCATGACGGAACATGTGCGCAGCATGCGTAAAAAACCTGAAGAAGCCTGATTCTTACAGCAACCGTGACCTTTATCTCCTCTTTGCGCCCAGGGCACCCCGATTTTCTCGATCTGCCCTGGGATCAGCCCTTGGAAAAATGGGTCGGGCTTTGCCCCCGGCTTGAAGATCTGCCTGTCGGCCTGAGCCGTCATCCGGTGGTTTTTGTAAGCTATCCCGAAGGGCTCTATGCACTGAAAGAACTGCCCGAACAGCTGGCTGAAAAAGAATACAATCTGCTGCGCCAGATCGAAGAGAAGCATCTGCCCGTGGTGCAACCCGTGGGCCAGGTCATTTTGGCCAAGCGCAGTGTCTTGATCACCCGCTATCTGGATCATTCCCTACCCTACCGCAGTCTGTTTTTGCGCCAAAGCTTAAAGGGCTATCGCAATTCTCTGCTCGATGCCATTGCCAGTCTGCTGGTGCAATTGCATCTGGCCGGCGTGTATTGGGGCGACTGCTCACTATCTAACGCCCTCTTCCGACGCGATGCCGGGGCTTTGCAGGCCTATCTGGTCGATGCTGAAACCTCAGAAATTCACGAAACACTATCCGACAGTCTGCGTTCCTACGAGCTGGATGTCATGGAAGAAAATATCAGCGGTTCGCTGGCCGATCTGGCCGCCATGGGCGCTTTGCCCGAAGACTATCCGATTTTTGAAACCGGCGCCTATATCCGTGAGCGCTACGAACATCTCTGGAAAGAGATCAACCGCGAAGAAATTGTACGCAAAGAAGAAACCTACCGCATCCAGGAGCGAATCCGGGCTTTAAATACCTTGGGATTCTCAGTCGACGAGGTCGTGCTGCAACCCGCCTCAGATGGCGAACGCCTGCGTATGCGCGCCCAGGTCACAGATCGCAGCTTTCACAAGGAAATGCTGCATGCCCTGACCGGCCTCGAAGCAGAAGAACAACAGGCCCGCAAAATGATGAACGAAATTCAGGAACTGCGGGCCCACCTCGTCAACCAAAACAACCGCAGCACCCCTGTCAGCGTCGCGGCCTATAAATGGCTGAATGAAACCTACCAAACGGTTTTAGACACGATCAAAAGCAAGCAGATGCAAGCCGACCCGCTGGAACTCTATTGCCAGGTTCTGGAACACAAATGGTATCTCTCCGAACAGGCCGCGCAGGATGTGGGCCACCAGAAAGCGCTCGAAGACTATCTCACCCACATTCTTCCCAGCAGCACCGAACTCTCTCCACCCCTGGAGAACGAAAAAGATTAAGATTTGGTGATCAATTCTCTCACGTTTCGTTAAAAATCGTGTTAAATTGAAGGATGGTTCTCTGCTCTAATCTGAGCTATTCTCTGTCTTTTTCGCCGCCTTTTCAGATCTTGGCCGCAAGGAGTTGAATCCTTGGGGGCACGCTCAAGGGTGAAAAAAACCAGAAACATGACAGCATCTATGAAAAATACACGAAACTAGAAGAAAGGATTTGGCAAACGCACTACCATGAAGAAAACGTCCATTTCTGGCCTCTTACAGATGACCGCCTTGCGCCCCCTGCGCATGACCCGGTTTGAGGCTGGGCAAAGATCAGCCCATTCAGGCCCCATGGCCCGGACCCGTAGTGTCGTTCATGCCAAAACGGCAGACGTGGAGGCAGTATTTTAATGCAATCTATGATTCTTTTTTTAATTCCCATTTTGGGATTGTTGGGCTTGGGCGTAATGGCCTATAAGTCCGCATGGGTCAGCCGCCAGGACGCGGGTGATGCCAATATGGTTGAGCTCTCAGGCTATATTGCCGAGGGGGCAATGGCCTTCTTGAAAGCAGAATGGAAAATTCTGAGCTATTTCGTCGTGATCGCAGGCGTTTTGCTGGCTTGGTCAGGTACTTTGGTGCCGACCTCTTCGCCTATCATCGCCGTATCCTTCGTGATCGGCGCGGTCTTCAGTGCCACCGCTGGCTATTTTGGCATGAAAATTGCCACCAAAGCCAATGTACGCACCACCCATGCCGCCCGTACCGACCTCAAAGGCGCTTTAAAAGTAGCCTTTACCGGGGGCACCGTCATGGGTCTGGGTGTGGCCGGCTTGGCTGTTCTCGGCCTGGGCTCGCTGTTTATCGTCTTTTATAATGTTTACGTGGTCAGCACCGGTGGTACAGTCAACGGCGTGGCCATGGAAAAAGCGCTCGAAGTACTGGCGGGTTTCTCGCTCGGTGCTGAATCGATTGCACTCTTTGCCCGTGTGGGCGGCGGGATTTATACCAAAGCCGCTGACGTGGGCGCCGACCTGGTTGGCAAAGTAGAAGCCGGCATCCCTGAAGATGACGTCAGAAACCCAGCAACCATCGCAGATAACGTCGGTGATAACGTCGGCGACGTCGCCGGCATGGGCGCTGACCTCTTTGGTTCCTATGTCGCCACCAACCTGGCCACCATGGTACTGGGCCGTGAAATCACAGTCAGCGATAATTTCGGAGGCTTGTCCCCGATCCTGCTGCCCATGGTTATTGCCGGTATGGGCATTATCTTCTCAATTATTGGCTGCGCGATGGTGAAAATCTCCGACGATAAGGGCGATGTACAGAAAGCACTGAATCTGGGCAACTGGACTTCCGTGATTCTGACCACGATTGCCTGCTTTTTCCTGGTGAAATGGATGCTGCCGCCTAGCATGTCCCTCAGAGGCCATGAATTCACCAGCATGGGTGTTTTCCTGGCGATTCTCGTGGGCTCGATTGTAGGCGCTCTGATGAGTCTTGTCACCGAATTCTACACCGCCATGGGCAAACGCCCCGTACTCTCGATTGTCAAACAGTCGGATACCGGAGCCGCTACCAATATTATTGGCGGCTTGTCTGTGGGCATGGAATCCACCTTGATTCCCACGATTATTCTGGCTGCTGGGATTTACCTCTCTCACCACTTCGCAGGTCTCTATGGGGTCGCCATTGCTGCTGCCGGCATGATGGCCACCACCGCCATGCAATTGGCGATTGACGCCTTCGGCCCGATTGCGGATAACGCCGGTGGAATCGCTGAAATGAGCGGACTGCCCAAAGAGGTACGTGCCCGTACCGATATCTTAGATGCCGTGGGCAATACCACTGCGGCAACCGGCAAAGGCTTTGCGATTGCCTCTGCAGCACTGACCGCGCTGGCACTTTTTGCAGCCTTTGTCGGTCTGGCAGGTATCAGCTCAATCGATATCTACAAAGCCGATGTTCTGGCGGGTCTCTTCGTCGGGGGTATGATTCCCTTCATTTTCTCTTCGCTGGCGATTGCGGCTGTGGGCCGTGCAGCGATGGAAATGGTGCAGGAAGTACGTCGCCAGTTCCGCGATATTCCCGGCATCATGGAGCACAAAGCCAAACCTGAGTACGACAAATGTGTCGCGATCTCAACCCAGGCTTCGATCAAAGAAATGATGCTGCCCGGCTCGATTGCCCTGATCACCCCCGTAATCGTGGGCTTTGCCTTCGGCCCTGAAGTTTTGGGCGGCCTGCTGGCGGGTGTCACCGTTTCAGGCGTACTGCTCGGCATGTTCCAGAACAATGCCGGTGGCGCATGGGACAATGCCAAGAAATCCTTTGAAGCCGGTGTTGAAATCAATGGCAAGATGGAATACAAAGGCAGTGATGCCCACAAAGCATCCGTGACGGGAGATACCGTTGGCGATCCTTTCAAGGATACCTCTGGCCCCTCCATGAATATTCTGATCAAATTGATGAGTATCGTGGCCTTGATTATTGCCCCGCATATCTCCGTCAAGGGAGCACATTCCGGCCATGCCGCAGCTCCGGCACAGGTTGAAGTCGTTGCCCAGGCAACCACACCCCATGTCGGTCTGAAGTAGATTCGGGATGCCCCGGCTCCTGTTCGCAGTTGGCAAAGGAGGGGTTCAAAAAAACACTCCTTTGCCAGCGCTTGTACTCGGCGAGGCTTTCGTAACCAGATTGTGGATACGAAAACCTCGCCTTTATTTTTTATCCCCCTGTTTCAATTTCCCAGGCCAAGCCCAGACCTTTCAAGCGCCCTTAAGGGCCGATCTCCCCAAAAAATGACCCACAGGTAGCTCACGCATGCTCTATTCTTTCTCAGCATTTACCGACCGCTCACTCCCCAGCCCTGGCCGCAAGGCCGAATCGCTGCTCTGGATGGTCAGACAGGGCTTGCCCGTGCCCAATGGTGCCTGTCTTTTGCCAGAGGCCTGTGAACGCTTTATTCAGAGTCAGGGCTGGGAATCTCTACTGGAAGCCTTCTGGCAGGGAGAACTGCCTTTTTCCGAGCTTGAAAAGCGCTTTGAAACCGCTCCCTTGCCCGGCCCGCTGAAAACAGCCCTGAGTACATTTTTAGAATCTCACCCCAACCAGCATTGGGCCGTGCGCAGCAGTGGCTTGCTCGAAGACCTGGAAGGCGCTTCTTTTGCGGGGCTTTATCTTACGCGCCTCAATATCCGGGGTCAGAGCGAACTGGAAGACGCTATCAAAGCCTGCTGGCTCTCGCAATACCATGAACGGGTGCAACACTATATCCAACGCCAGAACCTCGACCCCCGGCAGGTGCAAATGGGTGTGGTGCTTCAAGCCATGATTCCGGCAGAAAAAAGCGGCGTGCTTTTCAGCGTCAACCCTCTCAAAGGACGCGATACAGAAATGCTGATTGAGGCAGTCTACGGCCTTGGCGAAGCACTGGTAGGCGGCGAAGTCACGCCTTCTCAATACGGCTATGACTGGTCCAGCAAAACAGCAACCGAACGCCGTATCGGCGAGCAGAGCCGACAATTGCTCGCCATCCCCGAAGCCCCCTTTACCACTTGGCAGGAACTCAGCACAGAACAGAGCCAGACCTCCGTTTTGAGCCCTGCTGAACTGGAGAAACTGGTAGCCTTGGCCCTTCAGGTGCAAAGCACCTGTGGATATCCTGTAGATATTGAATGGGTCTTTGCCCAGAATCAATTCTGGCTGGTGCAGACTCGCCCGATCACCCGCCTGCACTACCAGGAAATTGCAGGGGAATGGACCACCGCCGACTTCAAGGATGGTGGGGTTTCATCCTCGGTTTGTACGCCTTTTATGTGGTCGCTCTATGACTATATCTGGGAAATTACCATGCCTGCCTATCTGCGCAAAACCCATCTGCTCGCACAGGAATCGGAATCTGCGCTGTGGGGAGACATGTTTTTTGGCCGCCCCTATTGGAATGTGGGCGCAGTCAAAGCCGGGCTCAAAGCCCTGCCAGGTTTTGTCGAGCGTGAATTTGATACGGATCTGGGCATTGAAGTCAGTTACGAAGGCCAGGGCTATACCACTCCCACCACGCCCAAAACCATCTGGCATGGCCTAAAAGTACTCTCCGCACTGGGAAAATCCTTTCAAGCCCGCCTGCAATTTTGTGAAAGCTTCGCCCCCAAGCAGCGTCAAAAACTGGAAAGTTTAAATTCAACCCAGGTCAAAGATTGGGACGACAGCCAGTTTTTCAGTTTTTATGCCGACGTTTTGCAAACGGATTATTTTCAGAGTGAGTCGGCTTATTTTTACCTGATCTTTGACAATTCAAATGTCACCACCCTGTTTAAAGACGCCCTCAAGCCCTATCGTGAGCGTATCAACTACCTCAATCTGATTTCAGGCCTGCGCGAAGTTTCGCATCTCAAACAAAACCTGGCGCTCTGGGATTTAGGCCGGAAAATCAAAGCAGATCCAGGGGCACTGGCCTATTGGCAGGAGACGCCCATTGCCGAGATCCATACCGCTTGGCAAAGCCAGGCTCCCCAACCTTTGATGGCTGAAATCACCGCCTTTATTCAGGAATTTGGCTACCATTCTACGCGTGAACTGGATCTGTTGGTACCCCGCTATAACGAAGACCCCAGTTTTGTCTTTGAAAGCCTCAAACACTTATTGCCGCTTGATCAGGCACAGGATCCACGGGTCTTGAACCAACGCCAGCATGAAGCCTATCTGCTCGAGCGGGAACGGCTGCTCCAAGGCATTCCCTTTTGGAAACGCAAAAAAATCCAGGCCCAATTGGATCAATTGCGCAGCTTTCTTTGGTGGCGCGAAGAACTGCGCGATCTTTCCTCACGCATGTATGAGCGCATCCGGCACTTTACCGTCGAACTGGCCCAGCGCTTACACCGGGCAGGTCAAATCGCAAGCCAGGAAGACGTTTTCTTTTGCCCTCTGTTTCAATTGCTTGATTTTTTAAACGGCAAACTGAGCCAAGCCGATTTTTCGGCCCTGATTCAACGCAACCGCCTTTATTATGATTCATTCCGCAATTTTACCAACCCCAATGAGATCGGCAGCCGTTATACCGGCGAAGAGCAAGCCCAGAGTACGGGCAGTCTGCTCAAGGGCGTGCCCTGTAGCCCAGGCGAAGTCACAGCGCGGGCCCGCGTAATTGTAGATATTTACGATGCCGACCGGCTTGAAAAAGGGGATATCCTGATTACACGCTTTACAGATCCTGGTTGGACCCCTGCCTTCAGTCAAATCGCCGGGGTGGCAACAGAAACCGGCGGCCTGCTTTCGCATGCCGCCGTGATTTCACGTGAATATGGGATTCCTGCGATTCTGGCGATTCCGGGCTTAACCCAACGGGTCAAGGATGGTCAAAGGATTCGCCTCGATGGCAACCGAGGCGAACTCGAGCTGCTGGACTAAGCCGCGTTCTCTTCAAGCTGTTCACTGAACTGCTCGATCGATTCACATTCCAAAGCAAGATCAAAGAGTTTATCCAAACGGGTGCCCACCTCAATTTTCTTGAGCAGATTGTGCACCCGACGGGGCACCTTGCTGAAACGCTTTTTGAGAATCTGGGCAATCCGTTTGCGTGAGCTTTCCTGAACAGCTTCACGAATCGCCTGGCGATCAGATTCAGGGCTTTCGGCATCCAGATCTGTCTCTTCATCTTCGTCCTCACTGCTTGACGGTGCAGGAATTGAAACAGATTGCGCTCCGCCCTTTTGCTGAATAGTCTCCTGAAAACCGTTGAGCACACCCATCAGATGCTCCATTTCACCGGCCAGGTCATCATGGTTGCTTTGCAGTTCTGCCAGAGCAGCTGCACTGGCATAGGCTTGGGCATAGGTTTCAGCCAAAAGTTTTTCACGGGATTCTTTTTCTTCAGCCTGCTGATGCAGGCTCAGGCGCAAAGCCCCCACTTCCTGCTGAAGTGCTTCAAGTTCCTGCTGAGATGCCCCCTGGGGCTCACGGTAAGGCACACTGGCCTGCCATTGGGTTTGAAAGCCTTCTGTATCTTCAGAAAAACTGTTTAAGAATTCAGAATGCGCTCCCAGAGCACCATGCACGGCATCAAAATCAGGCAAGGCTTCGGGAGCTGTCAAAGCCTGTTCCTGTAAATTTGCGAATTCCTGAGCAGTTTGCTTAAAGAGTGTGAACTGCTCTTGAAATTCAGCGTTCAGCTCTTGAAAACCCTCTTGAAAAAGCTCTGGAGAGCCTTCACGCATGACTTCTGGCTGCAAAGTAGCCAGAGCAACTGCTTGTTCCTGATAGCGCAGATTCAAATCAGCGCATAAACGGGCACAGTCCAAAAGAGGATAAAAATCGGGTAAAACAGAAGAACTGGGCTCAGCAACAACAGACTGGCGAGCAGCCCACAGCCGATGAACCGTATGCAGGGCATGTTGAAGGGTTTCAACCTCATGTGCCAGGGCATGGGTCTGGCCCCGCAACAGGTGAACTTCGCGGCTCAAATGCCACTGCTGCTCATCTAGATAATCCTGCGTGTGTTTTAGTCTTTCAACCAGAAACTGACGTTTTTCTTTCAGCTCGGTACACAGATTCCAAAGCGTCTGTATTTTCGTGTTCTGCATTGTGCTCTCTGAACTTTCCTGGTTTGCTTTCCCTGAAGATCTCTGTCAAGGGGATATACAACGCCTATTTTACCCTGTTTGCAAAAAAAATCCAAACGAGGACGCCAGGATTCTGATGGCTTTAACCCATCAGGGTTTTGGCGGAACTGGCCTCAGGACAATGCAGCAAGGAAAAGTACAAGATTTTATGCGCCAGCTCCTGTGGGGTTTCCATATAGGGACAATGGGTAAAATGCGCAGGTTCATGTAGTTTGACATGTCCTGGCAAATGGGTTTTAAAAAAGTCGAGATGGTTTTCAAGAATCCGATCCTGTTTTCCCCAAATCAGCAGCGCAGGTACCTGAAGTTCCTGAAGTTCTTCGGGTTGGAGCAAATTTTCAGTATGAAATTGAGCAATCAATTCACGCAATTCAGGCCGGGAAAAACGCTGACGCACTTCCTGAGCTATCAACCAACGGTAAAGCGGCGGTTTATTATACAAACGGTCCACAAAACTGGCGGGATTAAAACGGGTATGATGCGAAAAAATTTCTTCTAGTTGCTGAAGCTGTTCCCCTGTAATCCCCGCTCCTCCAGGTGAAGAGAGAATCAGCAAGCGCACCTTTTCAGGACTGCGGTTGGTAAAGCGTATCGCACCCAGTCCACCCAGCGAATTGCCGAACAGAATCACGGGTTCCAGGGGTTCGACAATGCGTATCATGGCCTCATAAAACTGCTGGCTCATGCTGGCGTCTAAAATCCCCGTCTGGGGCACATCACTGTAGCCGTGAACGGGCAAGTCCACGGCAATGATTCTTTTTGAATATCGGCGCAAACGTCTGAAAACAGGGGCCAATTCAGCAGCATAGGCACTCAGACCATGTAGAAAGATCATTGGCGGTAAACGCCCGAATCCTTGCGCCTCATAATAATGAATCTTTCCCAGAGAGGTTTCAGCATAGCGGCTGGCATAGCCATCCAAGCGCAAAAGTGTGCGGTAGCTGTCCTGTAAAAACTTTGAAAGCTTGGGAGTGGGCATCGCTCAGGCTCGCTGAAGCAGGAAAGAGATTAACTTTTTGCGCCGATAACGCAAAGAAAAACCGTGTGTAAAAAACCGTTCAGACATAGGCCTCAATGTGCAGGGGATATTGGGATTCTGGATCGACAAAATCAATTGTAGCATGTGCCCGAAGTGGTTATGTGCTATGATGAATCCTGTTATTTTATTATTAATTGCGCAGATATCAGGATGAACTGAAGATGTTTGAAAACCTGTCCGAGCGCTTCCAGGATGTCTTTCATAAAATCTGGGGCCATGGCAAAATCACTGAAGAAAATATTTCAGAGGCGCTGCGCGAAGTTCGCAGGGCCATGCTTGAGGCGGATGTCAATCTCCAAGTCATTAAAGGACTGATTGCCCGCATCAAGGAAAAAGCCCTGGGACAGGATGTTCTCAAAAGTCTCTCACCAGGCCAAGTTTTTATCAAAATCGTCAATGATGAATTGGTCGCCCTTTTGGGTGGCGAACACGAGCCGCTCCGTTATTCAGGTTCTCCCGGCATTATTATGATGGCCGGCCTGCAGGGTGCAGGCAAAACCACCACCTGTGGCAAATTAGCAGCTTATCTGCGCAAACAGGGCCGTCGCCCCTTGCTGGTAGCGGCGGATATTTACCGCCCAGCGGCTATTCAACAGTTGATCATTCTCGGCAAACAGGTGGGCGTACCGGTTTTTGACCTGCCTGATGCCAAACCGCTTGATATCTGCAAAGGTGCGCTGCAGGAAGCCAAAAACAAAGGCTACGATACCTTGATCCTGGATACTGCTGGCCGCTTGCATATTGATGAGGTTTTGATGGATGAACTGCGTTCAATTCGCAGCGAAATCAAACCCCACGAAATTCTGCTCGTCGTCGATGCCATGGTCGGTCAGGATGCCGTCAATATGGCAAAATCCTTCAATGAGGTTTTGGAACTGACAGGCATTGTCATGACCAAAATGGACGGGGATACCCGTGGTGGGGCAGCACTTTCAGTTAAAGAAGTCACCGGCAAACCGATCAAATTGATTGGCATGGGCGAAAAACTCGACGCGCTTGAAAATTTCTACCCTGAACGCATTGCCAGCCGTATTCTTGGCATGGGTGATGTGGTTTCACTGGTAGAAAAAGCACAGGAAGTCGTCAATGAAGAAGACGCGAAAAAGCTCGAAGAAAAACTGCGCAAGGCCAATTTTACACTCGAAGATTTTCTACAACAAATGCGTCAAATCAAAAAAATCGGCTCCCTGGAACAAATTATTGGCATGATTCCAGGAATTGGTGGAAAACTGGATCGCGATGCGATTGCAGGGGGTGAGCGCCAACTCAAAGTAGTTGAAGCCATCATTCAATCCATGACGCCTGAAGAACGCACACATCCAGAAATTATCAATGCCAGCCGTAGAAAACGCATCGCCAAAGGCAGCGGCAATACGGTTCAGGAAGTCGCTCAACTGCTTAAACAGTTCCAGGAAATGCAGAAAATGATCAAAAAGCTGTCAGGCAGCGGTCTTTTTGGCGGAAAGCCCAAAAAGAACATGATGCGTAAACAGCAGATGCAGGCCATGCGTTCGGCCATGAATAAACAATTTCCAATGGGTAAGTAATGAAAAAACGCCTGATTCCTCTGATTGCACTGATTTTAACCGCTTGTCCGGCCAATCCTCCGGCCAACCTCACCCCATCGGCCTCTCCAACCCCCACGGCAAGTCCTACACCCGTTCCTACGCCGGTGCCTACAGCAACGCCTCAACCCACAGCTGAGCCCACCACCACGCCCAGCGCAGAACCCACACCAACCCCCAGCCCGACTCCCTGGCCGGGAATCGTCTCCTCGCCAACACCTTTGCCCGTCAGTACCACCAATAGCATGGGCATGAACTTTGTGCGCATTGAAGCTGGCGCCTTTATCATGGGGTCTCCCAGCACAGAAACGGGACATACTTCAGATGAAACCCAGCGCAGCGTGACCCTGACCAAACCCTACCTGATTCAAACCACTGAAGTGACACAAGCTCAGTGGAAAGCCATTATGGAAAATAATCCAGCCCAATTTCAAAAGCCTGAAGATTTAAACCGCCCAATTGAATCCATCACTTGGGATCAGGTTCAGGATTTTCTGGCCCGTTTGAATGCAAAGGGCCCTGAAAAATACCGTCTGCCCACCGAAGCAGAATGGGAATACGCTGCCCGCGCAGGCGCCACAGGACTGTACTTCTTTGGGGACAATGCACGTTTTCTCAAAGACTTCGCCTGGTTTGTTGAAACCAGTGGCGATCCCCCCATGCCTCAGCCTGTTGGCAAAAAACGCGCAAATCTCTTTGGTCTCTATGATATTCAGGGCAATGTTTCTGAATTCGTGGCAGATAATTATACTGGCGAGATCAGCTCCGCTCCTCAGGTCGACCCGGTTGGCCCAGCAGCATCAGCCCACCGCCTTTACCGCGACTGCCACTATGCTCAACCGGCAGAGGCCTGTCGCTTAGCCGCCCGCCACCTGATCCGGCCAGACTTTGTGCTCAAAGGCCAGGTCGGATTCCGACTGGTGATGGAGTAAGCCCCTAAACCCTGCTGACCAAAGAACGCTGACGGCGATCCAGACAACGAAATTGGATCGCTTCAGCCAAATCGCTCAAGGCAATCTGTTCTCTGGCCTCAAGATCTGCCAGGGTACGTGCCACTTTTAAAATCCGCTCATAAGCCCTGGCACTTAAATCCAATTTTTGGACCGCAGCCTGTAAAAACGTGCGTGAATCACTATCCAAGCGGCAGTAATGCTGAAGATCACGTGGCAAAATCTCGGCATTCGTCTGATAAGCATGGGCAGAGAAACGCTCTCTTTGCAGTTCTCGGGCCTGGATCACGCGCTGACGGATATCCACACTGGGCTCTGACAGACGCTCCTGAACCAATTCCTGCTTATTCAGACGCGGCACCGACAGATGAAGGTCAATCCGATCCAAAAGCGGCCCCGATAACCTGCTCCAATAGCGTTCGATCTGACCTGGCGTACACACACAAAACTGAAGCGCATCGCCCTGATAACCACACGGACAGGGGTTCATGGCCGCTAGAAAGCAAAAACGGGAAGGATAGGTCACCGAATGCCCCGCACGGGCCAAAGTCACCTGTCCTTCTTCCAGGGGTTGGCGGAGCACTTCCAGCACCTCACGGCGAAACTCCAAAAGTTCATCCAAAAACAAAACCCCATGATCTGCCAAAGAAATTTCACCGGGACGGGGAATGCTGCTCCCCCCCACCAAACCAGCGATGGTAATCGAATGGTGCGGTGCACGAAAAGGGCGCTCCCGCAAAAGGCCCCTTCGTTTTTTCTGTCTGAATTGCCCACAGATACTGTGGATTTTGCTCACCTCCAAGGATTCATTCAGGCTTAAAAACGGTAAAATGCTGACAAAACGCTTGGCCAACATGGTTTTGCCCGAACCCGGAGGCCCCACCATCAAAAGATTATGCCCCCCTGCCGCCGCGATCTCCAAGCCCCGTTTTACAAAAGCATGTCCTTTGACCTCAGCGAAATCCAGTGCTGTTTCAGGTGAGGATTGAAACAAACAAGGTTCAGCAGGTTTTAAAGCTGAAAAATGCTCTGGATTCTGAAGAATCGCAAGGGCTTCCTGCAAGCTGTGGGCGGGATATACCTGAAGATCAGGCACCAAAGCGGCTTCAGGCGCACTCTCAGCCGAAAGCAATATGTATTTCTTACCGGCCTGGCGTGCCGCCAACGCCAAAGCCAAAGCCCCCTGAACCGGCCGCAAGGTACCGTTCAGGGAAAGCTCTCCTGCAATCACCCATTCATGAATCGCGGCACAGGGCAATTGCTCCGATGCAGATAAAATGCCCAAGGCCACCGCCAGGTCAAAATTGGGCCCCGTTTTACGCGTACTGGCTGGCGCCAGATTGACCGTGATTTTAAGAGGGGGGAAATTCAATCCTGAATTGCGAATCGCACTGCGTACCCGCTCACGGGCCTCCTGAACAGCGGTATCCGGCAACCCCACCAAAACCATACCGGGTAAACCGTAGGATAAATCCACCTCTATATCCACAAGATAAGCCTCAACACCATAAATCGCAGCGCTGTAGATCGTTGCCAGCATAGAAAAACTCCTTTTTTTTCAGACTAGCATCGCAAAACCCTGTTCATGGGGTGTTAAAAGCGCAAATCATGGATTTGTGTATCCTAAGTGTTAATCAAGCCGGCTTGATACCCAACTGAAACACTCAGAAAAAGCAAAAAACAGAAAAGACCACTCAGAAAGTCTGAGGGTCTTTATCTTGTCTTTTAATTGGTTGGGGTGGGCGAACCCACCTGACTAATTAATTGGTAACGGTCAAACGTACTTTGGAAGAACGGCGGCCTTTTGCGTCACCTTTACGTTCAAAGGTCACTTCAATTTCGTCACCGCTGGTGGGAGCGCCAAAATCTGCAACCCAAGTAAATTCAATTTTTGTATCGACAACACTCAAATTAAACAGGGAAACATTATTTTCTTTGCTCACGCCATCAACAACCAAAGGTATTGTTGCTGAACTTGCCTTTACCTGTAAAAACTGATAGCTATCCAAACTACCTAAACCGCTTCCAGTAATGGCATATGTATATCTGAATTTATCACCTTTCATTGCAGTAGCACCTGTAATCTGGGCATCAGCAGTGGGGTCTGCAGTGGGGGTCGCAATGGGAGCCGGCGTTCCAGGAACGCTGCTGGGGGTTGCAGCAGGAGTCGGTGTAGCGCTCTCAGCAGGTGAGGGCGATGCTGCAGGACTTTCTGTTGCGGAAGGGCTGGTAGAGGGTTTGGGATTCTCAGCGGGGTTAGGACCACAAGCCACCAGAGCGAGGGTAAGGCTTGCTGCGGTCAGTATAGATTTTTTCATGCTCATTTTCTCCTTGCAAATCTGTCTTGAATATGATTTCGTGTATTTTGATATTCGGCGCTTTTCGCGTTCTATTAAACACTGTAGTATACCTGACTTTGTTGGGATCGTCATCCTACAGGCTCAGGCGGTACCTCCTTCAAGCTTCTTGAGTCGGGCAATTGCCTTGTCCAGAAAGCTTTTCTGACTGGGTTGGCCCTTCGCTACCTCGATATATTTTTTCCAGGTAGCAATGGCTTCCGTTTTCATTTTTTCCTGCTCATAAAGCTGAGCGAGGTTATATAAAGCGCTCAAATGGCTCCCATTGGCCTTGATCGCTTTTTGGTAATGGTCAATGGCTTTGGAAATTTGATTTTGGTGTTCAAAAAGATTTCCCAAGCCATAAAACGCATTGGCATCCTGGGCATTGATTGCCAAAACTTTTTGAAAATAGCTTTCCGCCTCGGCGTATTTTTTGAGCTTTTCATAGCCATAGGCAATATTGGTCAAAAAATCTTCGCGTTCAGGAAGCTGTTCAGACAATTCTTTGAAATAACTTACCGACAAAGCATAATCCCCTTTGCCAAAGAGCAGCATCGCAGCACGTTCTTTCAGATCCTGATCCCCAGGATAACGTTTAAGCCCTTCCTGCAAAAGCGAAAGGGCTTTATCTGCTTTTTTCTGCATTGCGAAACATTCACTGACCTGCAAATAAAGCTGCAAGAGATCCAGCTTACGGGCAAAAGCCTGCTCGCCTGTTTCACTGCACTTCTGCCATTGCTGGGTATAGGCATAGGACATGGCCAGTTTGGCCAACGCCGCACTGTTATTGGCATCTTTTAGCTGAACCTGCTCAAAAAGCGGAATCGCTTCTTCAAATTGATTTTTAATAAAATGTGCATTCGCTTCTTCATAAAGCTGCTGGGCAGAGGGGCTGCAAGCCACCAATGCCAGGCTGGAAAACCCGATCAAAAGCTTAGATTTCATTGAGACGAATTACCCGAAAAACCTTGCCATTTTTTTCAAGTCGCGCAAAATAGCCATTGGAGCGATAAGGAACTTCCTGCCCTTTTTTCAAGGATTTAAAATCTTCAATATCATTCCAATCCACCATATAGGTGATATTGTCATCCAAGGTTACAAAATAAGCGTCCATGGCGCCATAATTCAACTCTGTTTTTTTGCCCGACTTGAGATCCACCTCAAGATAAAGGGCAACCCGAATATTGGGCTCCAAAGAAAAATCAACGACTTTGCCTTTGCCGCGTTCCTGCCCCCCGGGATCCAAACTGGGATTCTCACAGGCTGGCAAAAAGCATAAAAACACAAGCAAAAGAAAATTCAATATGTTTAGAAATTTGCGAGATGAGTGCTTCATAAAAACTAAATTTCTCAATACCCTAACTTGATGTTTCTGTTATACGCAAACGATAATGCGCCTTGTCATAGAGATACAGGTTGCCTTTGGTATCAAAACCAAAGGTAGTGGGTTGAATTTCTATTACCTTCAGATCGAGCAATGAAGTCACATATTCAGTCGTTCGCCCATTGCCAGCCACGTCCTGAATGAACCCATTGGCCTGAATCCGGCGGATACGATTGTTACGTGAATCGATCAAATACAAAAGACCATCCGGGCCAAAATTTAATTCGGTAGGATAATAAAAATTGGCCAAAAGCGAAGCAAAATTATCGCCATTATAGCCTTCCTGGCCTGAACCGGCATAAACATCCATCCTGTCATTCTGAATCCGGCGAATGGTATTGGATTTACTAGTAAAATAAACACCGCCATAGGGATCACAGGCAATATAGGTAGGTTCTTTCAGGCGTGCCTTATAGGCCGGGCCGCCATCCCCTGAGGTTTCACCGATCGGGATATAGGAGGGAACTTCATCATCTAAACGGCCATTGCCATTGGTGTCCACCACTTTGGTATCAGGCGTATATTGCCCTGCAACCGTTGACATTTTGCCCTCTGGTGTCACTTTGCGAATCAAATGGTTGCCCGTATCGGTGATATAGAGATTGCCAAAGGGATCCAAAGCCACGTCAGTGGGTTGATTCATGCTCTGCTCAGTCGCAATCCCATCCCCGGTAAAACCCTGGCGGCCATTGCCAGCCACAACCGTATGTGTAAAATCTTTTTTATCCACCCGAATCACCCGGTGGGCATTCTGCTCAACAATATAAAAATATCCGTTTTTACGGTCAAAAGCCATGCCCGTGGGCGTATTCAAATCGGTTTTGCGTACCCAAAACAGGCGATAATCAGGTACAAAATTCACATTGGTGGTGGGACGCGTAATTTCTGGGGTGATATAGACCAAACGCCCATTGGAGCGATCGAGCATCCAGATATTGCCTTCATTATCAGCTTCAATCGCAGTCATATTCTCAGGCATGGGGGCAACATCTGTACGGGAACCATTTTCTGCAGTGCCGGGCTTATCAAGCCCCGCAATGGTTTTCAAACGCACAAACTGAATTTCAGGCAAAAGGCTGGGGCCGGGCACAGGCGTGGTCGTAGGCTGGGGAGAGGGTTCAGGGGTGGGGCTGGCCGTAGCCTCAGGGGAAGGTGTTGCTGTAGGTTGAGGAGTAGCAACAGGTTCAACTGTGGGCAGAGGGGTTGGAAGCGCAGAGGAAACCGCAGTTGGAGAGGCCGAAGGCACAGGTGTATTAACCGGCGAAGGAGAGGGGCTAGAGCCCGTAACAGGAAGCCCAGGCTGACAGGCCACCAGGAACAAAAGCGCAAAACCTGCGCTCAGTTTATGAATTGTCAGCTGCATATCTGCCATGTTCAATTTTCCTGTAAAATTTCGTCTGCTATATTCTGACGTAGAAAAAGGCTGGATTGTTCCCTACTGCTCTAGGTCAGTAAATACATTATGGATCATTTTAAGCCATTGCGTCAGTGATTCCTGACCTCCTGTTACAATATCTAAACCATTCCGCATCTTCTAAGGAGAAATTACAGCCATGCGTTTTGCCACCCGTGCTATTCATATCGGCCAAGAAGCCGACTCTGCAACTGGCGCCACTATTGTTCCGATTTATCAAACCTCAACCTATACACAAACAGATATTGGCGAACACAAGGGATACGAGTATTCCCGCACGGGCAATCCCACGCGCGCCGCGCTTGAAAAATGTCTTGCCTCCCTTGAAGAAGGCAAATTTGGCCTGGCCTTTGCCTCTGGCATGGCAGCCACCAGTACGGTGATCTCACTGCTGAACGCCGGGGATCATGTGATTGCCTGCAATGATCTCTATGGTGGAACCTACCGGGTTTTTACCAAAGTTTTCAATCGTCTGGGCATTGCCTTTGATTTTGTAGATGCGCGGGAAATTGAAAATATTCAAGCAGCCATTCGCCCAGAAACACGTATGGTCTGGCTCGAAACCCCCACCAATCCCCTGCTGCGTCTATCAGATATTCAGGCGATCGCAGAACTGAGCCAGCAACGGGGTTTGAAACTGGTGGTCGATAATACCTTTATGAGCCCCTATTTTCAACAGCCCTTAAAATTAGGCGCCGATCTGGTCGTTCACAGTACCACCAAATATATTGGGGGGCACAGTGATGTGATTGGCGGAGCTGTCATGACAAATGATCCTGACCTGTACGCGCAACTTCAATTTTTACAGAACAGCATGGGAGCCGTTCCTGGCCCCATGGACTGCTGGCTCACCCTGCGGGGCCTCAAAACACTGGCCCTGCGGATGCAGGCCCATGAAAAAAACGCCTTGAGAATTGCAGCGTTTCTCGCCACCCACCCCAAAATCAGTCAGGTCTATTATCCTGGCCTAGACTCTCACCCCCAGTATCTGCTGGCAAAAAAACAGATGAGTGGATTTGGTGGCATGATCTCTTTTGAGGTTACCGGCGGCATTGAGGCCGGAAAAACAGTTGCCCGCTCCACCCAGATTTTTTCTCTGGCAGAAAGCCTGGGAGGAGTCGAATCTCTGATTGGACATCCAGCCACCATGACCCATGCCGCTATTCCCGCAGCACAACGTCAGGCCGTAGGCCTCAGTGATGGCTTGATTCGTATTTCAGTGGGAATTGAAGATCCTGAGGATCTGATTGAAGATCTAAAACAGGCTTTGGAAAGAGTTTGAAAATGCGGGTGAGAGGACTTGAACCTCCACGCCCGGAGGCACCAGATCCTAAGTCTGGCGCGTCTGCCATTCCGCCACACCCGCAATATTCCTATACTATCACAGGTCTGTAGAATTTAAACGGGATCGGCGCAGAAGGTGATCGGGTGTTGATAAAAAAAACGATGCACCGCCAAACAGTAATGCGCTGAAAAATTCTGAATGACCTGCTCACGTTGCCCCTCATCCAGGGGCTTAGCAGCCAGGGGAACGTCTTCAGGAAGACTGAGCGTCATGCCGCAAATTTCAGAACTGTCAACAATGCCAAAACGTGCTCCGGCCTCAAAATACTGTTGTAAATAATGGCTGTCGAGATTATTTAAATGGGGATTGCTGCCCTCAGGAGCGGCGGTAAAGGTTCGGGGTTGGGCAATCAAAATCGGATGCAAATGGAAACAATGGGCCACAAAACTGTTGGCATCCTGCCATTCATAGACATGAGAAGGCCAAGAGGTAAAGTTTTCAGCGTCTTTAAAACTGGCAGAGAAATGCGGATGGGGATATTGTAGCGCCAAGCGCACCAAAGCACCTGAAGACAATTGAATCAAGCCTTCTCTGCGAAAAGCATCAAGCGCCTCTGTGGCCTGAAAATGAAGGCGCGGCCCCGCCAAAAGAATCAGATCATACTGAGGAGCCAATGCCAGCAGCTTCGCAAAACTGCCCACTGAATACAGATTATCCGCTGTCAGCGGAATAAAACCCGCACCATGGATTCTTGCCAGTTCCAAAGCATCCGCGTAACAGCCACTCAACAAGGTATGCTTATAAAAGCGGTGGGGCTGATGTGCGGGTATTTCAAAGATATTCCATTGCAACTGAAATCTTTGCGATAAAACTGCAAATAGGGGATCCGCTTCAATTTTTTGCCGCGATTCAGCAGTGGTATAGAAAAAAATCACAGCATTTGCATCAAAGGGGCCTTGGCTGAGGTTGCCAGGCGCTAAAAGTGAGGGCAAAGCCCAACGCAGAAAAACCTCAGTATAACGTTCGCCCCAAACAGGCAAAGCCAAGAAATAACGCATGTCTTAACGCATCTGCAGGGGCGTTTCACCTGTTGCTGGAGCCACCGGGCATTCACAGCCGGAACCACAGGAGCGTTTACTACCCGGCTTAGGCCCCAAGGTTTTACGGTAAAGATAGGCTGAAGAAAGCAACATAATCGCAATAATCAAGCTATTTTCAAACATCAGCATTTCTCCTGCAAACGATTCATGTCAACCCCAACAAGCGCCCCAGATTATAGACCAGAGCGGCCACCGTATAAGCGGTTCCGGAAGTCAAAAACAAAATAAAGCCCAGATAAGCATGGCCAAACTCATGGGTGACTGCCCCCACAACAGAAATACAGGATAAAAGCAGCAAATTAAATACCATATACGAAAAAGCCGACAAAGGAGTAAACTTTTCTCTAATTCTCAAAGTAAGCGGAGAATCTTTTTGCGTATTTTCCATAACAAAGGTATTGGGCAAGAGATTGCCGATTAAGTTATTCAAGATCGCTTTGCCAGCTTTCCCAAAAGCATTCAGTTGTTCAATGATGTCCTGCTGAAGCGAGCGGTCAGCGGCTGTTGCTTCAGCGCTCTGAACACTCATGACCACCCCAAGCGTACCCACCACCATTTCTTTGGCCATAAAACCCGGCAGAATCGACGCAACGGGCTCCCAGTGGTCGCCAAACCCCAAGGGCTTGAACAAGGGCGCAATACTTTGGGCTGAGCGGGCCAAAACCGTTTCTGAGGTGGGAGCACCATAGGGCAAATTCACAAGACACCAGAGCAAAATCATCGCCACGGCAATGACAGTTCCTGCCTGCTGGATAAAGGCGCGGGTCTTGATCCAAATCGAAGCCCCCAGCATTTTAAAGGTGGGCACCCGGTAGGGCGGCAACTCCATCAAAAAAACCGGTATTTCAGACTTGAATTTTGTTTTTCTCAAAACCAGGGCCCAAAAAATCGCAACCCCAATACCGGTTAGATACAAAAGCAAAATGACCAAGGCCTGGTACTGTTCAAAGAAAACCGAAGTAAACAGTGCGTAAATTGGCAGTTTGGCACCACAGGACATAAAGGAAAGAATCGCCACCGTGATCTTGCGATCGGTCTGGTTTTCGAGGGCCCGACTGGCATAAACAGCCGGTACGTTGCAGCCAAACCCGACCAGAAGAGGCACAAAGGCCTTCCCATGCAAGCCAAAACGAAACATAAAACGGTCCATTAAGAAAGCAGCGCGCGCCATATAGCCACTCTCTTCCAAAATCGCCAAAAAAAGATAGAGAAAAACCAAAATGGGTACAAAACTAAGCACCAGACCCACCCCACCAATCACCCCCTCTTTTAAAAGCGAGATCAGAAAATGGGGGAAATGCAGACTGAGCAAAAGATGCTCGGCCCAATAAGCTAAAAAACCATTAAAAAAACCATCGACGAAATCCACCAGGGGGGTGCTGATATCAAAGGTCATTTTAAAAACCAGATACAAAACCCCCAAAAAGACCGGAATGCCTGTCCATTCATTTAAAAGCACGCGATCCAGTTGATCTGTTCGGTCATGTATATTTTGAGCGGGTTCCTGAAGAATCTGCCCTACCAGCCTGGCAATGCTTTGATTGCGTGACTGACTGATACGTTGCGGAAGCTCCTCCAAAGCAGCAGAGTCTTGCTCTGCCTTCTGGATCAGGGGGAGCAGAGATTCTCCATAGAGTTCCTGAAGTTTTTCAAGCGTTTGGGGCTCTTGTTCCAAAAATTGAAGGCTGAGCCAACGGTTGGCTTTGAGAGGCTGCTTAAGCGCTAAAAGCGAAGCCAGCTCCAGGGCTTTCTTTTCTATCTCTTGCTCTAACTCAGGCGAATATAAAAAGGGTTTTGCCGGTTTTTCAGCATTCAAGGCCGTGAGTGCAGCCTTTAAAAGAGCGTCTGTTCCCCACTGGGTAGGGCCAATCGTAGGCACAACCGCCAGCCCCAACTGTTCAGAAAGCTTGTCTGTATCCAGCCGAAAACCTTTTTCCTGAAATTCATCCCACATATTCAAGGCCATCACCAAGGGAATTTCCATTTCCAGAAGCTGAGCAGTCAGATGCAAGCCTTTCTCAAGATTGCTGGCATCGATCACATTGATAATCAGATCGGGAGGAGTGGTCAGCAAGAAATCACGGCAAACCCTTTCTTCAAGGGTATAGGGTGTCAGACTATAGGTTCCAGGCAAGTCGATCAGACGCAGTTGGTAATCCCCATAGGACATGGTTGCTTCTTTTTTTTCAACGGTGACACCGGGCCAATTGCCAACCTTGAGGCGACTGCCTGAGAGCGCATTGATCAAAGCGGTTTTGCCTACATTGGGGTTACCAGCAAAGGCAATGACCAGTTCACGGGTTTGTCTGTCCGGCTGAATTGAGGAAGGAGAGGTTGACACGGTCAGACTCCAGGAAGAGCCTGCTCACCCAAAATCACAAGTTCCTTGCATAAACGAAAGGCCAGACGTGTCTGGCCTGATTTGAATAAAAGAGAAGATCCTTGATTTTTAAGGATGGTCACAGTTTTACCGACAACAACCCCCATAGACTCCAAACGTTTAGACAATTCTTTATTGCCCTGAATACGCAGGATTTTTACGCTTGTTCCCGAGGGAAAAGAAGACAGATGAAGAATTCCATCTTGTCCGGAGGGCGTTTCATACAGTAAATTTTGTGCTGCCAGCATCATCATATTTTTATATTTCGATCAGGTCTGCTGATCATTTCTTCTTGTTTTTATAAGGTGTTCTTTTGATAGAGAACTTGAATCTAACATAATCAACCCCCCGAGACTTGTCAATAAATTAGATCTAACAAAATCCATTAAATACGTTTATTAATTACTCATATTAAAATTTAAATAAAATTTAATAACGTAAAATATCAATTCAATTCAATATATAAAAACAAAAATTATTCTCATTATTTATTTCAAAAAAATTATTCCTATTTATTTTAATATTTTTTTACTTAAGAAGTCTCTTAAGATAAGTCAAGATCTCAAAAACAGACCCTTACGAAAAAATTGAATAAATAAAATATTTATTTAAAGATAATAAATAATATTTTATCAATCAGAATAAACACCACTATTTTCAAGATATATAAAAATATATTTTGCAATAAAAAATATTAATATAATCAATATAATAGATATTTTTTAAACGTAATAAAAAGATATCTATTGATTTTTAAACGTGAATTCTCTAGACTAAAAAAATATCTCCCTCAGAGAAGGACAGAAAGAAGATGCAAAAACACAATGCAGAAGAGCGGTCTCACCCCATTGCTGAAAGCCTTCACGGCGAAGTCAGTTATTGTTCCTGCTGCAAGCAATATCAACTCAAGTTCAAAAACATCGGCATTCCCTTTTCAAAAAAAGGACTTGAATCTTTTAAAAGCGTCTTAGAACAGAGCTATTTAAATCTGGCCCTTGAACAAAATCACAATCCCACGCTCAAAATTCGCTGCGCAAACATGATGCTCTCCTTTAAACTGGAAGAAGCAGATGAAATTCTGGAACTGATCAAACAGGCCCAAATCGAAACCGTTCGGGCAGAACTTGAATATCTGTATCAACTACCGGAAAGTTAAAGCGTGCGCATTGAAAAAATCTGTATTTTGGCAATTGGAACAGAACTGAGCGAAGGTCAAATTATCAACAGCAATGCCGCCTGGCTCTCAAAAGCCTTGATAGAATCAGGTGCAAAAGAATGCTGGCACCTCACGTTGGCGGATGATCGCGAACAGATCCTGACGGGTTTAAAAATCGCCAGCCAACATGCCGACATGCTGATCCTGACAGGGGGATTGGGCCCCACTTCAGATGATTTTACCCGTGAGGTTCTCTCAACCTGGCTGGACAAACCCCTGATTTTTGATCCGGATTCTTGGACACATTTAGAAAATCGGGCCCAACTGCTTAAGTTTCAACTTTCGCCGTCGCAAAAACAACAGTGCTATTTTCCTGAAGGGGCCACCATTATTGTCAACCCCGCAGGAACAGCCCATGCTTTTCTCTGTCATCGCCAGAACCAGCCGATCTTTGTCTTGCCTGGCCCCCCCTCCGAAATCCAAAAGATTTGGGAAACCGATCTTGCCCAACGCTTGCATCAGTATCTGCCTGGAAAAGCAGAGCAAAAACTGTACCGTTGGCAATGCATGGGCCTGCCTGAAGCAGATTTAGGCGACAAAACAGAAGAGGCCCTGAAAGGAAGCCTCTTCAGAATTGGCTACCGGGCCCACAGCCCCTATGTTGAAGTAAAAGTCTGGGTTCCGGCTGAAAAAGAAGCTCAGCCCTGGCTGGAAAAGCTTGAAACAGCCTTAAGCCCTTGGGTTATCGTGCGCAATGAAGAGGATCTGGGCAGCCATCTGGTTCAAGCTTGTCAAAAATTTAAGCGGGTCCGCTTATTAGAATCAGGGAGTCAGGGTCGATTCCAACAGAGATTGGCCCCCTATCTCACCCCCTCAGCCTTTCAGACGCCCTTTCAAATTGAAACGCTTTATGGCGCGCCGCTGGATCAGAACGAAATTTTCAAACTGCTTGAAAAAGAACGCTCAGACGAGCTTCTCTTTTTGAGTTTTTGTCAGGCTTCTGCCTCAAGCTGGTTGATTGTCCTTCAACAGGGGCAAGTGCTGCAACAGGAATTTCTGAGCAGCCCGTATCCAGAGGAACAAGTCTCAAGAAACCTGGCCGTTCTGATTGAAAAAACGCTCCTGCGCTGGTCAGAATGGTTAAGCCACAAACTTGAAAAATAATGCAGAGACAATGGTTTCAGACCGGGCTTTTTAAACGAAAAATTTGATAACCTGCCTGTTTTCATAAGCTTGTGATAAAATCAATGTGATCAGAAGTAATCAAAGAAACCTTCTGAAACACTCTAAAAATAAAGTCAGGAGCATTCAAGCTGACAGCAATTTTCCCCTTCACCTTGTATTTAAAGTGCCGGGAGTTAACAGCACGAGTGCAAACTGTATGAAAACCCAATCGTTACCCCCTTCTTTGCGTCCTCGCAAATCCAACCGTATGAGTATCTGGTTCAGAGCGCTTGTGGCCATGGCCATTGTCTGTGGCGCGCTTTCTGTGGGCAGTGTGATTGGGGTTCTGGCCTCGACCTTTGGCCAACCCACGCAGAACAACAGTCTGGCCGAAAATGATCTGATTCGCCAATTAACCCGAAAAATCGAAGGTCTGGGTCAATTCTCAGGCAGTCGAACCTCAGGCCAGGAAACGGGTAAAGAGGGCACCAACCTCGACCCCTGGACTATTCTTACCAATTTCAGACAATTGGATCGAAAAATCAATATTCTTGTTTTGGGCAGTGACTATAATTACGTACGCGGAAAAAAAGTCAGCGATCAGGAAGCCGGCATTCGCAGCAGAACAGATACGATTATGCTGGTCAGCCTGGATCCCAACCGAGGAGACGTCAGTATTCTATCGATTCCCCGTGATACCCGCGCTCTTTTAACAGGTCACCATTACGATAAAATCAATGCGGCCATGGTCTATGGCGGGGTCGATCTTGTCAAAAGCACGGTCTCTGATCTGACAGGCGTGCCGATTGATTATTATATGGCCCTGAAAGTAGATGGCCTGATCAATATGGTGGATATTATCGGAGGCATTAAAATCTACGTGGATAAAGACATGTACTATGTCGATGAAACTGCACACTTGGGGATCAATATTCACAAAGGCTGGAAACGCATGAGTGGGGAACAAGCCCACCAATACGTGCGCTTTCGCAAGGATGAGCTGGGCGATATTGGCCGTGTTCAACGCCAACAAAAATTCATCAAAGCCGTTCTTGACCAAATGCTGGTGCCCACCTCCTGGATCAAAATTCCTGAACTGCTCTCCCGCCTGAATGAAAATATCGAAACAGATATTCCCAACGAAATGCTGGGACAAATAGCGCGTTTTGGCATGAGCAGCAACAAGGACAAAATCAGAATGGTCATGCTGCCAGGGGGTTTTTCAGGCAGTGCTTACCAAGCCAGTTACTGGTTGGTGAACTATGAAGCTGCGCGGGAAGTGATTACAGAACTCTTTCCTGAATCAACTCTTGCCAATTACCAACTGGCAGCCCAGAATTTGCCTGCCCCATCTCAGGAAGAAAGCATGAAACGTTACCGTGTCTCGGTTTGGAATGGAACCAATGACCTGCAAACCGGTCGGGAGGTCGTGAGAAGATTGCGGGAAGCAGGCTTTAATGTCTGGGCAATACGCAAAGCCCCCGCAGAAAGTCTGGTCACCCGCTATGTCGCGCAAACAGGCAAAACAGAAGTTTTGCCCTATCTGCAAAGAGCCCTTGGTTTTGAAGGTGAACGCGTTGCCGCCAGTGTGGGTGATTTAATTACTGAATTTACAGTGATCATTGGTGAAGATTTGGTTCGTCATATGCAGGCACAACCACCAGCGAATTTAAGCCAACCCCAGAGCCAACACTCCCAAACCCAGCTGGCCCCAGCACAGCAAAACAGCTATGCCCCCAGAACACGCAGAAGAAGACAAAGACCCCGCCAAAGCAGCGTGCAATCAGATTATGAACAAAACAAGCCAAGAAACGCTGCTCAGGAAGAATCCCGTTTCGAAAACCCACCTGTACCAGAATACGTCGAACGTTCAACCGTAGATCCCCTGTACAACTGACGCCAAAATCAGCTCAAAAGAGAAAGCGGACGGAATCCACAAATCAGATCGGCCTTCTTCCTGCCTGCGGATTAGATCCGGGAGCAGAGAACAGCATGGTATACTGCATGGAAAACTTGATGCCTGACAGGATTTGATTTCAGAGAAACGGAGAAAAGATCCGCTTGAACCTCCCGCATATTATATTGGTAATTTTCGTTTTGGCCTTATTGATTGCTTTTCATGAATTTGGTCATTTTATTTGCGCTAAATCTCTGGGGGTTCCGGTCAAAATCTTTTCCATCGGCTTCCCACTGGGTTCTCGGCCCTTGCTTCATTTTCGCTGGGGAGAAACCGATGTTCAGCTCAACCCCCTTCCACTGGGCGGATTTTGCGCCTTCATGGATGATGAAAACCATGAAAAAGACGAAAATAGCGAAGAACAGGATTCTTTTGCACCGGGTGATAAGCGTTTTCTGAAAAACAGAGCGATTTGGGAACGTGCAATTATCATTTCAGGGGGCGTAGTTGCCAATATGATCGTTGCCTATGCGATTTTATTGGGACTGGTCGTTGGCACCGGAGTTCCCGATTTCAGCGCTTCAGGAGGAGTTTTTGTTGGCAATGTAAGAGCCGACGCTCCGGCTTTTAAAGCAGGGATCAAATCGGGTGATCAGATCAAAGCCATTGACGGCAAAGCGATCTTAAGCGTCGCAGCCATGCAAGCAGCTGTCAAAGCAGGCAAAGAAAAGCCGCTTAAAATTACCGTACAACGTGTCAATGAAACCCTGGAACTGACAGCCACACCCGCCAGCAATGGAACCATTGGGGTTGAAATTCAGGATGTCGCCAAGAAACGGCCCGTATCTGGCGTGGGTGAAGCTCTCGGACAATCCTGGAAAGACCTGCTGAGCATGTCAGCCATGCTGCTGGCCGCACTTTGGAAACTGATCTCGGGCGCTTTGCCTCTGAATCAGGTGGGAGGACTGGTTGAAGTCGTGCATATGGGCTCAAAGGTCTCCCAAACTGGATTTACACAGCTGATGTATTTTGCTGCGCTGATCAGCATTGAACTGGCCATTCTCAATATTTTGCCCGTTCCGGCCCTGGATGGCGGCCATCTTTTTTTATTGAGCATTGAAGCGATTCGCGGCAAGCCATTGACCCGCGCCTTTGAGGAAAAGCTGCATTACGCAGGCTTCTTTGTGCTGATGGCACTTGGTGTTTTACTCATTTTTAAGGATGTCTGGGGCTTAACCCTGGGGAAAGGATAATTCATCCATGGCGCTTCGTATTATTCGCAAATCCACCTCTCAAAGTCATGTAGAAATCATTCGTGGCACAGCCACAGACAGCAAAGCTTCGTTCAGTGTGCTCTGCTATCTTCAAAAACAGGAGCAGCTCGAAGCCTTTAAACGCTTAATCTATGAAAGCAAAGAAATCTCAGAACACGCTGAAATCATCTTCATGAAAAGCACTGAGGTCCAAGAGGCACTGCGCCCTCATTTTGAAGCCCTTCCCCACAATATTAAACTGATGAGCGCACCTGAAAAAGCCTCTCTCAGCCGCTGTCTGCGCACCTTGGTACAAGAAGCTGGCACAGATATCTGTTGGTATCTGCCCTGGGCCCCTGCCCCTGAAGAACTGAATTGGCTGCCCGAAGCCCTCAGTTTTCTTAAATCCAATCCCAACCATGCCGCTGCAGGCCCCATTCTCTACCACCAGGAAAAACTGATCTCCGCAGGTCAAAGCATGGTTCTGGATATGCCGACCCACCAACTGAACCTGAACCAGAACAGCTATACCGTCAATGCCGGCAAAGAAAAAATCTGGAATATTGGCAAAGACATTGCCCGCACAGACTGGCAAAGTCTAAAACATGGCTATGCCCCCGTTCCCGCGCTGCCCCTTGAACTTTTACTTTTCTCCCGCAGCACCTACCTGGGCCTGAGTTGGGAAGACTCCAACTGGGCTGCCGAATGGGTTTCACAGGATATTTGCATTGGCCTGCACCAACAGCAGTATTGGGTGCATCTTCTGCCTTTTTATGTCCAAGCTCCAGAACCCGTCCTTCAAGATCTGCTTACCAACAGCGTATCGATGCCTGACACCTTTGCCCAACGCTGGCGCCCTGTTTTTCGAGAAACCCTCTTTGATACCTACCCTGTTCTGGGACTGAAAGAGACATCAGAAAAAAGCTTTCAAGCCCAGCCCCCCCAGGAAACCGATCCTGTGGCCTCTTATTTTGCAGCGTTGAAAGTGAGTTAAACGGATGTCCATCAGTCTTATTGTTTATTGCTCTCAATCCCCTCTTTTGGCGGAACGACATCTGCTCCACAGCCTGAAGCAGCAAAAAGAAACTGCTTTGGATGTTCAACTCTATTATGAAAAAGGCCTGACCCTGCCCGAGGATCTGCCTAAAAACTGGATCCACGAAGAAGTAGCGCCCCAGACACCGCTGGCACAAATTTGGCAAAAAGGGCTTGAAAAAGCACAGGGCGACTGGGTCTGCTTCAGTGAACCCGAAGTTTTTTACCACCCACTGCATTTCGCCAGCGTTCAAAAAACATTGGAAAAGCATGCCGAAGCACAGGGGCTTTATGCACATTGCCAGTTTATTGATCGGGAACTCTACCCGCTTGAGCAAGAAACTCCCAGTCTGAAAAGCGCTGATTGGAAAAGTTTTTTTATCGCTCAGGATGCTTATCTTCCTTTGGGAGCTTTTGTCTTTAAACGGGAGAGCCTCAAACCAGAAAGCTTCAAGCCTGATCTGAAATACTATCTTGAAGAAAACCTGCTGGCTGACTGGACGGCTCAAAATAACCTGATTGAAATGCCCATTTGCAGTGTTTCGGCCATTCCCCAACGCAACCGCCCGGTTCCCCTGATGGAAAAAGTAGAAGAATTTATTGCGATCTTCAGATCTTGGCTGGAAAAATATCCGCTTGAATCTCTGGTCCTGCCTTCTGCTTTTCCTGAAAACAGTCAAGACAAGATTCATGCCCTGCGCTCGATTTTACAGGCCCTCTATAACCGGGGCCTGTTGGAAGAAGCCAAAGGCTTCAGTGAAAAATACCGGGAAGAACTTCTGTCTGCCAAAGTAACTCACAGTCTTTGGATTTATGCCGAGCAGAGCCCTGTATCAGAATTGACGAAACAGGCTTGGGCTCAAGAGGTCGCAAACAAGCACTATCCCATTTGTATCAAGCTCAGCAACAAAAAAAACCCACGGTTTTCAGGCACCCAAACCCGTTTCAGTTATCAAGCGGGTATCGCTGAAATCAGCATCAGCAATCTCTCAAGCGAAGAGCAAAACAAAGCCCATCGTAATTTTTCAACCGAAATTCTCAGCCTGGTGAAAACACAATTGGAACGTTACACACCGGACTGGGTGCATTTCAGCTCCTTTCAACTGAGCTCCTTGCATATGCCCCAATTTCTGGCAGAGCTGAATATTCCTGTCTTCTATAGCTTGTCGGATGATTCGCTCTTTGAGCTTCGCCGCAATTTAAGGGAACCTGAAAACGAAAACCATTGGAAACAGATTCGCAAAGAAGAAGCCGAGGCCTTGAATAAATTGCTTCAACGTCTCTTTGAAGAAACAGCCAGCTGTATTTTCGTAGAAAAACCCCAAGACTTGGCCCAACTAGAAGATTTGGGGCTAAAAACCCCCAAAATTCAAACCATCCATCAGGCCCAAGATCTGCTGGCACGGTGCAGACAAAACCTGGTCTCACATGCTGAGAAACCTGAAGTTCCCTCTTTTGGACTCTTGTATCAGGCACTTACCCAGAAAACACTTGCGGAACAAGTGATCCAAGATCAGGAAAGACTGAAAGAGTGCCAGCAGATTTTAACCTTTGGTACCGAAGAGCGCGCGCTGCTGCGCACCCTCAATGCCCAAAACATTCCGGCCACGGGCCTTGAGTTTTCTGCCAAAAGTGTTGAAAGCGCACAGGAACAGGGCCTGCAGATTATGTCTGGAGGAATTGAAAAACTGGGCCGCTATCTCCATCTCTTTGATGGTTTGCACAGCGCCTATACCCTGGAAGGCATGGCCCCCTGGGATGTCGTTCAATTCCTGAGGAACTGCAATCTGGCCATGAGAAAAGGCGGGCGTCTGGTGCTCAGGCACCTGGATTCTCAATTCAAAGGCCCTCTCGAACAGGGCTTTTGGATGGATGAACACCACCAGCGCCCCTATCCCACGGCTCTCTTGGAAGTTCTGCTCAAGCATTTTGGTTTTCAGGTTCTGGAAACCGTCAGCGAAGAAAATGACTGGCAGGATCATTTGATCGACGCCTATCTCAAATTTCCTTCTTTGCCCCTGCTCAGCATGCCGGTTTCGACACAAAGCTTTGCCGAGTACTGGAAGAGCCAGCTCTTTTCGGTGGTGATTCCTGAAAATGCAAAAGCCCTCGTGATTGGGCCCCATATTCAAAATACCTGGCTGATGTACCGTGTACAGTGCGAAAGCATGCTGGGCATTTCGCTCAACCTTTCCGAAATTACGCCCAAACACAAACCCGGCTCTCCTTACCAGATTCACTACAGCCGCCATTTATTGCAAACCTTGGATCGGCTCAAAGGACAGTTTGACGTGATCCTCTGGCAGGGTGTGCCCGAAACCTTTCAGCCTGAAGAGCTTGAGAAAATCCTGGCCCGCACCCGTGAACTCTTGAGCCCCGATGGAAAACTGCATATTCAAAGCATGCAACTGCAAGCTGAAAACACGCTGTTTTGGGATTGTCTGCTAAATCGCCGGCCTTATCCCCAACTGCCAAGCTTGCTGGAGTCGGCAGGTTTTGAAATCAGCACACACAGCCAAAGCCAACAGCATCTTTCGATCAGTTGTGGCCGACAAAGTACTGAAACACAGCCCCTTGCCCCGCAAGCGCGTGAGCTTCCTGTTTTGGCTGCCTGGTATGAAAAACGGGCCGAGCAGGTCTGGCGCCCCCAGAGCGTCGCCGAGGTGATGGCCCAAGCCGCAGAGTCACATCGCTTTATCGCTTTGGAAACCCTTTTGCAGAATCTTTCCCCTGAAGCCCTTGAAAAATTTATGCTGCAGCTTCAGCGAATTTTAAAACCGGGCGGAGAACTTCTGCTGCGCCTGAGCAAATTCAACGCCGAATTTTGGCAGAGCAATCAGGTTTGCAAACCCTACCCCCAAGCAGTGGCCAATCAGGTGCTGCAAAAATTTGGGTTCGTGCGTGAAAATGCCTGGGAAACAGAATCTGAATTTATCTGGTATGGCCGCAAATTAATAAGCCCGGCACCTGCCAAACAACAAACAAAAGCGCTGTCTGTACTCTGGCAGGGAGACCTGTTTAACTACCACAGTCTTTCTCTGGTCAACCGCCACTTGGCCGCCACACTGCTGGAACAGAGTGATTTGGATCTTGAAGTCAACACCTTCAGCAATAGCAGCTTTGAGCCTCAGCCAGGCAGCAGTTTTTACGAACTGAAAACCCATGTCTTCAAGCCCTTGCTCAAAAGCCCCCAAACGATTATCCGCCACCATTGGCCGCCTGATTTTGAAGCCCCCAAACGCCCAGGACATTGGGTCATTATCCAACCCTGGGAATTTGGTTCGATTCCAGAGCGCTGGATCTTCAATATGAATAAATATACCGATCAGGTTTGGGTTCCCAGCCATTTTGTCAAAGATTGTTATATTGACAGTGGTTTGGCACCCGACAAGGTCAAAGTGGTGCCCAATGGCGTCGATACGGATGTGTACCATCCCAAAACCCCCGCCCTCAAACTGGCAACCCAGAAAAAATTCCGTTTTCTCTTCGTCGGCGGCGGCATCTTGCGCAAAGGCATTGATGTTCTGCTCCAGGCCTTCGCCGAAACCTTTACCCAACAGGAAGATGTCTGCCTGGTAGTCAAAGAGTTTGGCGCAGGCACGGTCTACGAAGCCTTGAATATTCCAGAGTGGCTGCAGGATTACCGTACCAAAACCCCCAATATGCCAGAAATTCTGCATCTGACCGAAGAACTCTCTCTTGAAGAAATGCCTTCACTTTACACAGCCTGTGACTGTTTGGTGCACCCTTATCGTGGAGAGGGCTTCGGTCTGCCGATTGCAGAGGCAATGGCCGCAGAAAAACCTGTGATTGTGACAGGTTTTGGCGCTGCACTCGATTTCTGCACCCCCGAAAATGCCTATCTGATTCCCGCTGAAAGAAAACAGTTCCCCGAGAAACAGATTGACCAAACCCTTTCAACCGTGGATTATCCCTTCTGGGGAGAACCCAATTTAGAGGCCTTAAAGGCTTTGCTGCGCCATGTCTATGAAAACCGCAAAGAAGCCAAGAAAAAAGGCAAAGAAGCACGCAAAACCATTCTTGCGAACTTTACCTGGAAAAAAGCCGCCAGCATTGCCGAGGAAAACCTCAAAGAACTGGCAGAGAAACCCATTTTTCGCTATCAACGCACGCAAATTT
This sequence comes from bacterium (Candidatus Blackallbacteria) CG13_big_fil_rev_8_21_14_2_50_49_14, assembly GCA_002783405.1. Lineage (NCBI taxonomy): Bacteria > Candidatus Blackallbacteria > bacterium (Candidatus Blackallbacteria) CG13_big_fil_rev_8_21_14_2_50_49_14. Next base: position 80,708 of record PFGG01000075.1, read on the forward strand.
TGGGACAAACTTTGGGAGAGGCCTTTCAGCTCTTTGCCCAGGAACAATACCAAGCGGCGATTGAAAAATTTGAATACGTCATGCGGATTGACCCCTACCAGCCAGACGTGGCCTATAACCTGGGCATTGCCTATATGATGCAGCAGCAATACGAAAGTGCGCTGAAGTACCTGAGCCAAAGCCTGAGAGAAGGCGAATGTACCGCTGACCTCTGCTATGCAATGGGTACAACCCTGCGGCATTTGGGCGACTACCAAACCGCCGAAGAGTTTCAAAACAAAGCGCGCCAGCTCGATCCGAGTCTGTTCGCTGGCGCTTAATCAGCCAGGCTATCAGCAGGTGCAAGCTCTTGCACCTGCTTTTTTAAGACAGAAAAAAGACCGGAAATAAATTCCCGGTCTTTGCGTTTGTTGCTATCGCTTAGAAAGCAGCGACGCGGTGATTCAGGCCCATGCCACCTTGATAGGCAACCAGCTGATTTTCTTCAGCAAACTTCACCATAGCGGTCAGTTTCTGTTCGAGTTCAGCAGCCATTTTCTGTTGGTCTTCAATAGAAGCCATACCCATTTTGGCTTGGTTCATGAAATAAGCATCGACCACATTCCAAATCCAGATGCCCAGAACCGCAGCATAGATCACCATGCCGATAATTCCAGCCATACCAGCGGCACCCGCAACATTACCTGTTGAAGCTGCGCCAGTTATAAGCAGGGGAACCAGTACACTAGCGGCGATACCCAGTAAAACGGGAGCAAAGAAGAAGAGCAAGCCCTTCATCATATCACCCATCAGGAATTGTCCAAGACCAGAAATGGGGATGGACAGGATCCAGAACCAGGATTCAATTTTCATACCACCGAAACCGGTAGCAGCAGCCATCTGAAAATTATCATTAAGCAGAGCCATTTGTGGGTTTTCTGCAAGACGAATGACTTCTTCAGCACTGGGTGCGACGGTATCTTCAGCATGAACAGCTGCCGCCCAGACATTTGACTGGAAAGCAAAGACCATGGTCAGAAGCACCATGAATGCAGCAATGCGCTTCAGCATACGCTTTCTCCTTTATTTTGTAATAGCAAACATATCCTATGATAAGGAAAAAATGAAAAATGGCAACTACGCATAGCGTCAAGGCTTTAAAATTCCACACCAAAACGTAGCTTCCTGAATTGATCTTAACAAACAAAGCAAAAGCCTCAGTAATGCCGAACACAGACCCTTGGGAGAATGCTCTGGATCAGGTATGATAATAAAATAGAGAAAATTTTTTCACTCTGGCACGCATCCTTTGGGGCTGATCGGGGTATAAGAATAATAAATGTATATTAAATCTGCCTTAAGAAAGGTGGCTCAGTACGCTCATGCCAAATATCCGCTTCTCACCTGTGCAAGGACAGGTTGCGGACTATGTTCTCAACCATCCCACGGCCAGCCCATTTAAAGCCAACAATATCTCGTTTCATATTGGTGGTCAGTATTTGTCTGATTTTTCAGACAAGGGAATCAAAAAATTTGTTGAAAAAAACAATGATGATCTCTCTTTCAAAGAAGTTGGATCTTTTATTCAGTCTGTAGCCGCCAATGCGCCGCAAATGGCCGGTGCCAGTTTTGATCTGGCCGATAAGGAATTGGGTCTTTACAAAAAAGACGAAGTCAAGCAAGACCATATCCGCACAGGTTTCACCCTTGAAACCCAATCGGGCAATTTGCCTTCAAAAGGCGTGGTCTTTTTCGATGCCAGCAAAGCCAGCTTTCCACTTCTGAATGCCGAAAAAGCCGTAAAAACAGCTGAGCAAAAGCTCAAAGAAGCCGAAAAAGGCTTGAAAAAAGCTGAAGATAAAGTCGAAGATGCCCAGTACCTGCGTCAGCGGCTTGTCGATTTTCTGGGCAAAGATTCGCCCAAGGATCTGGCCGAAAAACAGGCCCTGATCAGCTCACTTGAAACCACCCTGACCGATCTGAAGTCTGAACACGCTGAATACAGCCAAGAGCTGAAACAGCTTGAAGAAGAACACAATAATCAGACTCCCAATCCTCCCTCTGGCTTGGATCAAGCCACCCGTTGGCAGCGCATGACCCAACTCAAGCGCGCTATCAGAGGCCTGGATATGGAGATCAAAGACAGCGACAAAGCTGTGGCTGCCGCTAAAAAAGAAATTTCAGAAAAACAGGGCCCCCTGAGTTTCATGGGCATTGGCAACAGTTTGTCTGAACTGCATGAGCGCAATCAAAATCTGAGCAAAGCCCAGGATGGACTGAAAACAGCGCGTCAGGGTCTCGACAGTGCCCGCCAGGAACTGGATGCAGCCAAAGCCCTGCGCGATCGGATTCTGCGTGGAGAAGGCATTGGGGGCCCAACCCCTGCTCAACCCGCTGAACCGACTCCAGCACCGGCTCAACCCAAGCCGCCCACTCCTGCGCCTGTCGCAGAAGAACCCACCCCGGCTCCAGCCCAGCCCAAGCCCCCGGCTCCTGCTCCCGTGGCAGAGGAACCCATTCCCATTCCCCCCGTGGATGAAGATATTCAGCCCCCGGCTCCAGCCCAGCCGCCGACCCCCGTGGCGGAGCAACCTGCGGCTCCCGCTCAACCACCTGCACCGGTGCAACCAGCTCCGGCCCAGCCCGTGCCCGCTCAGCCCAGCGCACCTGTGGTGGAAGAAAGCTTTATTACCGGTGGGCGCTATAACCCCCTGGTCACCGATTTAACGGGTGCAGGCGCAGCGCCTCAACCGGCCCAACCCGCTCCTGTCGCTGCGGAACCTCAACCCGTGGCTCCTGCTCCGGCGCAACCGGCTCCAGTACAACCTGCGCCTGTTCAGCCCGCCCCCGCTCCGGCACAACCAGCTCCCGTCAGTGGCGTCAGCCCCGTGGGTTCTGTCAGCAAAATTCTCTATACCGTGAAAAAGGGAGATACCCTCTCTTCCATCGCCCGCAGCGAGCTGGGCAATTGGAAACGGTGGCCTGAAATTGCTGAAATGAACCGCCCGGTGATTGGTTCGAGCAATACCCACTGGATTTATCCCGGTCAGGTCTTGACCTTGCCCCCTCTGCAACTCAAGCCCCGCCCTACCAGCTAGGTAAAAACCATCAAGAAGCGGCCTTCGGGCCGCTTTTTTCATGTCAAAAAAGTGTTCTTAAAGCGTCAAGAAGGCGCCAATTAAGCTTTTTCAGTTCAGCGGCTATGCTGATCTCCATACACAGATTTGTTCAAAGGAGATTTGCTGATGCCCTGGCGTTGGTTTTTACTTTCACTGCTTACTGCCACATTTATTGCTTTTGGTTGGATTTGGATCGAACCCTGGTTTTTTCCTGCTTCTGAAGCCCATGAAAAAACCGAGTTGGCTTCGGTGCAACCCGCCACCGTGCTTCAACCCGGTACCCAAGTGTTGATCTCAGGGGCCATCAAAAAACCAGGCCTGTACCGCATTCCCAAGGGGTCTTTGGTCTATGACCTGATCCAAATCGCAGGTGGCCTGACCCCCGAGGCCGAAGTGTCTCAAAAACTGCTGGAAACACGTGTACCCGAACAGGGAGAAGTGAAAATTCCGGCAGCTCAGCCCCCGGCTCCCTCCGCCGAGACAAGCGCTGACGAACCCGCACCCAAATCGCGTAAAAAAACCACCCGAAACCGTCACAAGGCCTCATCCAGCCAAGCCAGCCCTGTACGCAAACTGGATCTGAACCGGGCCACCGCCGCCGAGCTTGAAAGTTTGCCGGGGGTTGGCCCCAAAATGGCCCAACGTATTCTCGCCTGGCGCAAGGCACATGGTGAATTTTCAAGTGTGGATGAACTCACCCAGGTCAAAGGCATTGGCAAAAAACGCCTGAAAGAACTGCGCAGGTATTTTAAATGAATCCCAGCGTGATTTTCCCCCTTTTGGCCTTTGCCCTGGGCATTGGAATTTCGGCCTGGCCGATGCAGGCCCAAGTCGGCAGTTTGATGATACTTGGCCTTTTGCTGGCCCTGTGGGGAAAGTATCAGCGCTTCTGGCTCAAACTCAGTTTGCTCTGCCTGTTCTGCAGCCTGCTGGGGTTTTCATGGGCTGTGTTTCGCACCCCCCACCCCAGCGCCCAAGACCCTGTGCTTTATGCCCCCGCAAAACAGATCTCCCTTTCAGGCCGGGTGCTCAGTGCCCGCAGCAGCGAGGGCAAACTTTCACTGCGCCTGAAAGCCCATCAATTGAAGCTGAAAGGTCAGACTCTCAAGGTTTCGGGTCAGGTGCAGGTTCAACAAGCGCTTCAGGCACACGGTGCACAGGCCCCAGAGCCACCTGCCCCCGGCAGCGAAATTCAAGTCACGGGCTCACTCGACCGTCCTTTACCGGCCTTAAATTTTGGCGATTTTTCTTACCGCGATTATCTGGCCCGACAAGGGGTCTTCAGCCTGTTTCGAGCGCGGGAACTAAAAATTTTGAAACAACCGTCGCCTGTTTCCCCTCCCTTTTTGCTGCACCGCTTGCGCCAAAAGCTGTATACCGGTTTTGCCCGTTCTTTGCCCTCTGAGCACGCCGCTCTCTTGGGCAGCCTGATCTTAGGAGAAGAGGCTGCTTCGGTTCCAGAAGCTCTGAAAGAACGCTTTCGCAAGGCTGGTTTGCAGCATGTCCTTGCAGTTTCAGGTTTTCAGGTGCAACTGCTGCTTTTGGCCTGGCTGGGAATCTCACGCCTGCTGCGCCTTTCCCGGCGCATGAGTGCTCCACTGGGGGCCGTTTGGATTTTTCTGTATATGGCCCTTACCGGTTTTACCCCCTCGGTTTTGAGAGCCGGCCTGGTGGGCTGCCTGGGGCTGATCGCCTGGAGCTGTTTCCGTCGGATACACGCGCTGCAGGCCTTGATTCTGGGTGCGGGACTTTTGCTGGTCTGGCGCCCCCAAATGCTGTTTGAAGTGGGTTTTCAATTTTCGGTGCTGGCCACGCTGGGCCTGATCTGGGGAGCCCAGTGGGCCGAGGCCAAGCTCGACTTTTTACCCCTGCCCCTGGCCCAAACCCTGGGGGCGCTGCTCACCGCCCAAGCCTGGGTTTTGCCCGTACAGCTCTATCACTTTGGCGAGGTTTCGCCGCTGATTATTCCCGCCAATCTTTGGGCCAGTCTTTTTGTCAGTCTGCTGACCTGGATGAGTCTGGCAGGCATGGGGCTGGGGCTCTGTCTGCCCACCCTTTGGAGCTGGCTGGCACCGCTGATCAGCTTCAGCACAGGCCTGTTTCTGAATGGGGTGGTCTTTTTAGCAGCCTTGCCCCTGCCCAGTTTGAGTGGCCTGTATCCCAGCGGATTTCAGGTTCTGCTCTGTTTAAGCTGCCTGCTGATTCTACCCTGGCTGCATAAAAAACAATGCCCGCCAATTTTACTGGTTTCGCTTCTGCTGCTGCCGCTCTTGAGCGGTGCGAACCTGCTCAAAGAACAACAGGGTTGCCCCCTGCGTGTCACCTATCTCTATGTGGGCCAGGGCGATGGCATTTTAATTGAATACAAAGGCCAAACTGTTTTAATCGATGCCGGCCCCCGCCAGGAAAAAGAGGGAAAGGTTTGGGATGCCGGTCTGCGTCATATTTTGCCCTATCTCAAACGCCGGGGCATTGCCCGTATCAACCACGCCCTGATCAGCCATGCTCACCAGGATCATGCCGGAGGCTTTTCAGGCCTGCTGGACAGTCTGCCCATCGAGCAGTTCTGGGCTCCGGCAGAAAGCCCCGCTTCAGATAGCTATCTGGCTCTGCTGCGTAAAATTCAAAGCCACCATCTTCCCCTGCACTTTCCCAAGCAGGGCGAAAAACTTGTGCTGGCCCCTGATTTGGAGCTGATCTTCTGGCAGGGCCAGACAGAAGCGGGCGAAGACCACTCACATGGCCCCAATAACCAGTCGCTGGTGGTGCAGATGCGTCACCAAAACCTGCGCTTTTTATTTGCCGGGGATATTGAAAAAGAAGCAGAAAACGCTCTGCTGGCCTCGGGTTTAAACCTCAAAAGTGATATCTACAAAATTCCCCACCACGGCAGCGATACTTCTTCGCAATCCAAGTTTATTGCCGCTGTCGCCCCACGGGAGGGCATTGTTTCTGTGGGGGTGGGCAATCAATTTGGGCACCCGGTCAAAGCGATTCTTGAGCGTTATGCACAGCAGGGAAGCAGGGTCTGGCGCACCGATCAGCAGGGCGCGGTCTGTGTTTGCAGCCAGGGAAAAAGTTATCAGATAGGCTCGGTTCAGAAATGAAGACTGGCAAAGCGTTCTTAACGAATCACCAAACCAGATAGGTGCATAGAATTTATCAATAAAGTCTAATTTTTCAACTCATCAAGCCTTTGACAGTCTGCTTTTTTAGCAATGCGTCTGAGATAAGTTTTAACCGTGTTAATGCTCAGGTTGAGTTCACTGGCGATTTGCGCTTGCTTATGGCCCTTTCTGAGCAAACTCAAAATATCAAGTTCTCGTGTACTCAATTGACGCTTCCAGTGTTCTTGCTCTGAAGACGCTCTGCTCTTTTGATGCATCTGCACATAGACCGAGGGATCCCAGCAAATTCCACCCTTGAGTATTTTATCCAAGGCCTCTTCCAGTTGATCCAAAGTGGTTCCCTTCAACATGTAACCTTGAATAGGGTGATGGGCTGTGTCTTTCCACTCTAGCCAATCATCATAACCACTAAACAGAAGAATCCGAGGGGGTGCGGGTAGATCCTTTGCAAACAGAGCAATCTCCATGCCATTCATATCCGGGAGCTGCAAATCAAGGATCAGTAAGTCTGGGGAGTGAGTTTTAAGGATTTCAATCGCTTGACTCCCAAGTCTTGCTTTGCCCAAAATCTTGAAACCATAAGGCAACTCACAACTGTGGGTAAGCCAATTTTCCAAGAGATTTAAGGTATTCAGGTCATCATCAACAAGTACAACCGTAATTTCTTGACGCATTTTTTCTGTAACTCTGCCCAAGGTGATACATAACTTTACATACTATTTCTCTAGATGAAACGAAAAATTAATATTACTTTACATCTGAAAAATAGACCTAAAAATCTGAGTTTTCACTTTTTTAAAAAAACCATAGAACACTTGTGAATAATAGCTTTCAAGGTCATTGATTTTGTTCAAGCGACATAAAAAACACCCCTCAAAAAAGCAAAATCCGGTGTCACCCAGTGGGTGACAGACAGATTAATTTCTTAATGCTATAAACATGTATGTGTTTTGAATTTTTATATCGTTTTACATTCTTTCAATCACAAATCGCCAATTTTTGAAGGGAACATCTCTGGGCATGAAAAACAAATATTCTGTAGGTTTAAATTTAATCTTGGCCACCAGCTTATTTTTAGGAGCTTGTGTTCCTCAAAATACTCAAAACACACCTGTTCAAAATCTAACTGTTCAAACAGAAAAAATTCAAACCTCAAATTTCTTGCTTAAACCCACTTCTATTTCTAAGGGTAGTGTAGACTCTACAGAATTACCTGTTCCTAGTTTCAAAACTCAAGCATTTGCCTCCTCCCCCTCACTTCTCAACGGGACTGCTGGTTCTGCAGCAAGTAGCCCTTATTGGTTATTTAGAGGGTATTTTCTCTTAGGATCTACGACAGTTATTAAAGCGACACTTAATCGTACGTTGACCTGTCAAAGCGAATTTTTACCATCCACCATCTATATCTACGATACTGGTGAAACAAGTAATCCCTTCTCAGCTGGTTTTGGTTATGTTCCTGACCTTCAAGGGTACGATGGTCAATATATTATTAATATGCAAGACGAAGTAGGCAATCAATATACCTATAATGTTCTCTTAAATAATGGACGGCCAGCTCCTGCAACATGTGGTCCCATCACAGCCAGCCCTTCACCTTCTCCGACGCCCTCTCCTTCTCCCTCATCTGGAGGAGGGGGCGGTAATAGTGGAGGGGGAGGTAATGGTGGAGGAACCCCGAGTCCAACACCAACTCCACCGATCTGGAATCCAGAAGAAGTTTGTAAATCTAAAGTTTGTGATAACTTCAAGCGAGAAGATATCAATGCTCTTCTGAATAGTGTTAATGAACTTGCAAGAAAATATGAACAGCTTACAGGAAACTCTGAACCATTAAATAAACTTAGTTTACTTAATGAAGGTTTTAATATAAAAGCCAATTCTAGCGATAGGATTTTACTTGATGGAATTATTGAAGCCTTGGAAGAAATGCGTGATAGTGTTCAAAAAAATCTTGAACTAGCGAACGAAAAGATTGCGGCTCTTACTGTCGAAGTAAATCAGTTAGAACAAGACATTGCAGCACTTAATGTTCGACTTGAGAAAATTAAAAAAGCCCCACCCTCACAGATAAGTTCAAACACTAAAGGAGAGCTTATCTCTTCACTATTACAAGAAAAACGCCCTCTTGATCTAGACTACTCACAGAAAGCTGGGAAACTGGATACTCTTGTAAGCGAAGCAACATCCTTTGAAGGAATGCTTGAAATCGCTGGAGATAACGAAACTCTTGCCCAAACAATCATTAATTGTATTATAGGGGATTGCTACCCAGAAAATGGTTCAGGTAAGGGGGTTAATAATCCTGACGCCCCTGGATGCTTTAGAAAACTTACAGGAAGCCAGCCAATTGATCTCATAGGAAAAGATGGTAATATTATTAGGTCTTATACAACAGCTCAAGGCCGGTCGTATGAAGGTCATGGCGTAAACGCTCAGCCAGATCCAGCAATATTTTATCAGGATGAAAAGGTAATGGGAGAATTGAATGCATCTTGCTACAAGCCCGATGTAAATATATATCAAACCAGAACAAATATTGATTGGATGAGGGCTGGCTATGCCCCTTGCGATGCCAGTGGGCTTAGTGATAAAAGAGATAAAGGACTTACTGTTCAAATTCACCATTTTAATCAAGACCCCAATGGACCTTTTATTGAAATTTCAACAGTGATCCACCAACAAGTCTCTCATCCAAATAATGTAAGCACGATTCATCATGATAGTTTTAATAGATTAACTTCAAAATACTGGCGATTAAGAGCAAAACAATTGACTGAAGGCGAGTCTTCAGTTAGCTGCTCACCCTAAATATAAATAAAAATCATGGAAGAGAATTTCTATGAGTATTGAGCGATTAATTAAAGCTTTTGAACTTGAAAAACGGATTCTGGGAGCGGGGGATAAAAAATGTCCGCTCTCAGCTATCCAGGCTGCTGAAGAAGAACTGGAGATGGTTTTTCCTCCGACTTACAGATACTACCTGGAGCATATCCACCTCAATACTCATACCCCTATTTTTGGTGTTGAATTGACTGAAGATGGGAGACTTAAAGAAACCAGCTCTGTCTTTGTCACCTATGACCTCAGAAACTATGAAGATCTACCTGATGAGTACGTTTTGATTGGTCAGGAGAGTGATTTTCAGCATGTTTTAGATACTAGTCAGGTCAATGAGGCAGGAGAGTCTCCAGTCATCAGTTGGCATGAAGAACATCAACAGGTTGTTTACCCCGATTTTGATTGTTTTTATTTGGAAAGAGTGGATGGGGAAATATATAACGCTATGTGTGATAAGGCCGAAGAACATAAATTAAGTAAAGAAGAGGTTCTTGCTTATATTCAATTACATGGAGATTTAGGCCTTCCATCTGCAGAGCAGCGCTTTCTGAGAGTCAATTGGGACTCGTTATTAAACTACTATGCTAAGTAAAACTTAATATTATAGAAGAATTAATTTTTGTATCAGCATCATACTTTCAGAAGATTGAATTACTACTAAAGCGAAGCCAATTCTTCCTGTCTCAGAGAAATCCCGAGTGTGTCCTGAATCCGTTTTAAAGTAGAGGGCTGAATCTGGCCTTGATTTTTCTCCAACCGAATCACAGTCGCAGGAAAGGCCTTACTCTCTGACCAAGCAATCAGGTAAAGGTCAGATCAAACAAGTTCGAAAATGCTAAAGTTATTGTAAAGCTCTGTAATCGCTACAAATCCAATTATCCAAATCCATAAAGAATAAAGATTTATGCCAGATTTAAAAAAATTCTATTCTACACGCAATCTAAAGGGTTTAATGAACCCTTCTAAAATTCATGATTTGTCACTTGCTATGGCAGTCTTGCATGTATTGATAGAAGTAGATCCTGCCTTTAGATTTTTTAATCTAATGCACAAGGATGAGATCAGTTCAGCATTTTTGTTTATGACAAACAATTCAGGAGATGACGGATTACTTGTGTTTGGGGAAAATAAAAGTGAAGCCTTATTTTTAGGCTTTGCTCATGAATCGGCTCTTTCTGATGGGTATTACGATCTTCTCAAAAACATGAGATCAAAAATACCGCATAATTTAATACCACTCTATGATTTTGCTGGTAAACAATTATTGGATGCAGCAACATTCTGTATTTGGTATAACCCAACTCTTCATCAATGGGAAACAGCGAATACTAATTTCCCTTTTTTATCTAAAGATACTCAAAAACTGGGACTCAATTCTTTGCCGGACTATCCCTGGTTTATCGATTATATTGATGGTTCAGCCTATTTTCTTAATTGTTTTGATGGTCAGCCAGAAACATTTAAAGAAGAGGTTGATGAGAATTTTTACACTCCAGATGTAATAGAAAGCTTTGACCTAAACGTTATCCAACAGGTCTATGCTCATCAACCCATTAGTGAAAAAATGGCTCGTTCAATGAATCCAAATGCTGATTGGGAAAAAGTTAAAGAGGAAGTCGTTTCCCTAGGATATCCTATTCAATAAAATTTGTTTTGCTGCCCCTCAAAATTTTAATCATTGGCAATATTGCTAAAAACACTCCTCCACCCGCAGAGAAATCCCCAGAGTATCCTGAATCCGTTGTAACGTAGCGGGCTGAATCCGGCCTTGGTTTTTCTCCAACCGAATCACAGTCGCTGGAGAGGCCTTACTATCTCTCCACGCAATTGGGTAAAGATCAGTTTGACAAGTAGGATAAGTTTGAGTAATTGTTTAAGAACAAAACAAAAAGGAACTTTTAACTTGAAACTAAAAACATTTCAACCTTTTTTAGTTGGAGTATTCCTGCTTTCCCTCGTAAGTTGTAATCCAAACTTACGCAATGCTCGTTGTGGCAATTGTACGGGACCAATCTTAACCATTCACTTTGACCCACCAATAAGGGAAGATATTGAAATTGAGATCAAAAGTGACAAAGAAAATTTCATTAGAAAATGTGAACTTTCACCTCAAAACATTCAACTATTTGATCCTGAGCCTAGAGGAAATTGTGAAGGAGAACATATAAAATTGGAACCATCCCCGAGCACACCATCTTCATCTCCTTCGCCTTTGTCTGGAAGAATCCCCCCCTTACCCACAGTTACTCCCTATCCATCGTACAGACAAGTGAATTTTACTAAATATACAGTGAATCAGTTTCAATCAAATCAATTTGAAGTCATTGTTAGAAGCCTTCAGGGTAAGATTTTAGAGCAAAAAATGTTTGAATTAAATTTTGAATTAAACCCCAGTTGTGGGGCGGAATTTAAAAATTGCTCGGAAAAAGATATCACACTTCATTTATCCAAACCCACTGAACCAAACCCAACACCCAGTTAAACTAGATGCTAACGAAAATCACTTTAAGAAAACCCAGCAGCCCCGTATCAGGCGTGATGACGCATACTGTGGGCCAATTCCCGTGAAGCCCCCATCAAATCACTTTGCAGCTCCCAAACCGAAGAAGGACGCCCCTTGACCCGGTACCCCCTGCGCACATGCTCCTGGCACAACCCCAGCGGATCTTCAATTTCAAGCTGGGCAGGGCCGTAGCTCAGCAAAGCTGGAGCTGTCGCATCGAGACGTTTGGCCTGGTAATAGGCATTGAAGTCATGGGGCAAAGACAATTGCACAGGAAAACTTCGTCCTTCACCCGGCATCAGCGCTGCTTGAATCAGCAGCAGCATGTCCATTTGCGCATCTTCCTGCACCTGGGGATAACGGGCCAGGGTATAGCGTTTCAATTCGGCATAAAAAGCACCCCAAGCGTTGGCACTGCGTAAGCTTTCACGCAATTCAAAATGCGTATTGATCACGTCATGGGCAGGAGAATAGGCATCGTAAAGACCCGGCAGCCAGGTATAGCCCTCTAACTGGGGAATATCCAGCAAAAGCTGGTCAAGATAATCAATCGGATCCAGGCCATATTCCCAATCCAGCCAGGACTGCCAGTATTTGAGCATGCCATAGGCATGGGTACAGCGGAAAAGACGGGCAATCTGTTCAATCTGGCGCATATCTGCATCCGAAATATCACGGGTCGACAAAAGCATGCCTGTTGAGTCGTATTGGATCTGCCATTGATTCAGATAGTCAGGGTCAGCCATGGGGCTGTTGGGCAAAACCACGGTGCGAAAAATCTGCACTTCAATATCCTGATAAAAACAAAAACGCAAATCCTGCTTAAAGGACGCACAGGTGCTGCCCGGCAGACCAATCATGAGCTGGGTACTGAGGGGCAAATGCTTGTCTTCAAAGGTTTTGCGCAGTTTATCGTATTCGCTGGTTTTAATATTGGTGCGGTTTACGGCCTTCAGCGTGGCTTCATCGCGGGATTGCAGAGAGACAATGCCGCTGCTGAGCAGGCCCGCGTCAATCAGGATTTCAATAATATCCACCAGATGCTTTTTGGTGTTCTTGGCATAATTGGTCACAACCCGAACAGGATAGCCATATGTTTCTTTGGCCTGACAGATAAAGCGGGTGATTTCAACATCGCGTTCAAAAATGCCAAAATTGGCATCGGTAATCCAAAATTCAGAAATTTTATGCTGCCCCAGCCATTCAATTTCAGCTTTGACACGCTCAAGATCATAAAGTCTGATCTTTTGCAGGGTGGCTGAGCCCCAATCACAGAAAGTGCAGCCATAGGGGCAACCACGGTTGGTTTCCAACGCGGCAGAACTCCACTGTGAATAATCGAGGCTTTCAAAAATACCATTGAGATAGGGCGAGGGATAGAGATTGGGGTTTTCAGCACGGGCCCGTGCGGCGGTTTTGACCAACTGCTCACCCACTAAAAACCCCAGCCCTGGAATTTTTTCTGGCAAGACAGGGGTTTCAGCCCAAAACTCCAGCAGTTCGGTAATCGTCACTTCGCCTTCGCCATGCACCGCAAAATCCACTTCGGGGTGCTCCTGCAGAAAGGTTTTACAGGTTTCAAAATAGGCAGGGGTATCCGGGCCCCCATGAATGGTCAGCGACTGGGGAGAATGCGCTTTGACCCAACGCGAAATCTCAAGATTGTCGGGGCGGGTCCACATATAGTTTGAAAAAAGGCAGATTCCCGGGCCATGGACGGCCATTAAAGCTTGCAGCTCTTCACGGGTAGCCGCAAAACGGGGGGCCGTATCAAAACGCTGCGGGTCAAGATGTTCTGCTGCATAGCCCAGAATCAGGCCCAAAGCCAGGGGGGCCCATTGGGGCGTGGGATGAATACAATACAGGGGAATAGGATTCTGGTCTGCAAATAATTGAGCCAGCACGGTTTCTTTCACTTCAATCGGCCTTTCTGTACTCAATTCAGACGGTAGGTCTGATAGGATTCTTCGCAGGGATTGCCCAGAGAAACTTGAATTTCGCCACTGCGGGGCTTGATCACGACCGAACAGGTCGTTTCAAAATAATCACCATGTCGGCAGAGGGTATTGTCATTGCCAATCCCCAAACGGTGATGGTCACTCAAATAGGCCTTGAGATCTTCTTCATGAAACTGAATACGGGTGCCGGTCAATTCGTAGAGCCGGTCAAAACGAGCTTCTGAAGATTCGTGTACACGTTTACCCGCCAGCTCTGGCACACTCTTTTTATGGGAATAATAGGCATTGACGGGAATATCGTGGGGAACCAAGCCCGAGGTTTGGTAATGGTTGGTGGCAATTAACAGATTCTGTTGCACCTGTTTAAACTCCACCACTCCCGATGAAATTTCGAGCAGAAACATTTCTCCCTGGGCATCGAGAATCGTCATGATCGCGCCCCCGGCCTGCTTGCCGTCTTTGAAAAAATCCACTGCCTGACGGGCGGTTTCGCAGGTGCGCAAAGCTTCTTGTACCCGAATCGAGATCGGAATCCAGTCTTCGGGCTGGGTTTGGCCATAGCCATAGTTATAGGTGATGGCGACACCGGCCTGATTGAGGCCCGTATGGCAGCCTGTCAGCGGCATCAGGGTCAGGTCCAGCGAGGCAAACCCTTCACTGGGAACGGTTTTACGAACCAGATTGGAAGTGCGCAGGAAAAAAGGATAATCAAAATTCTTGACCAGAACAGGTTCTTCTGTGGCTGAAAAAGCAGCGGGAATCGCCAAAGAAGAACAGGCTCCCAACTGAAAATCGACGGAAGCCAATAAAATTTCGGCCGCACAGACAAAGGCGAAACGGTTCAAAGGCAAACCACTGCCTGCAGCCAGGCCTTCCATCTGCTCAAGATAAGCGGGGTAAGCCTTGCGCAAAAACGGCAGGAACTGCCGCCTGGCCTGCCACGAAGCCAGCGAAACCGCCCAATTCTGTGGCAGCCAACGGGGCTTTAAAAGCCCAAAGGTTTCTGACTGAAAAAAAGCGTTAAAACACAAACCCAGAGAACGTTGAAGTTCCTTGCCCTGGGTTTTACCACGCTCAAAGGGCGTGCCAACACACGCCAAAGGCTGGACGGTTCTCTGAAGTGCCTGCGAACTCATTTTTGGGCCCAATTTGTATTCATGCTATAATTATATACCAGCACAAAAAAGAGATACTACTGCCTTTACCATGCGCCACGTCATCAGTGATTCAAATTTTCTGAATGGTAAGCCCTATTTGGGCGGAATTCGCCTGTCTCTTGAAATGATTTTAAACGAATTTCTGCAACGCAAAACCATCCATGAAATTGTGCGCAAATATCCCCAACTCGCTGAAGAAGATGTGCTCTTTGCACTGCAATACGCCATCAAAACCGTCAACGCCCATCCTGAAGACGCAGATATCCAGCGTTAGCCCCCATGCGCCTGCAAAAATATTGGCTTCTCCTGCTCTTGAGCGCCTGTGCTTCAGTACAAACACCCGAAGAGGTTGAGCGCAATTACCCCTACCGCGATGTCAGCCGTGTCTTGCAGCGCGTAAGAGCAACGTTTCCTGAAGCACCAGACGCCTATTTCTCAATCCATTATCAGGCGGGCAAGGTCAATAACAAAGCCTATCTCGGCATTTCACAAATCCGTTTGTATTGGCCCGCCAACCAATCCACAGCACCTGTGCTGGGGCGCTTCCGGCAGCTGATGCAAGAATTTCAGTTCGAACAATTGGAATGTCTCTCGGTTGAGACCGGGCGCGAAGTGCATTTTACCGGCCTAAGCGATCCTCTGCGCGAAATCGTGCTGGATACGGCCTGCGGTTAATGAAATCTTGTCTGATGCTCAGTTTTTTACTCAGTGCCTGTCTGCATTTGCAACCCACCCCAGAATCGTCGCCCACCCCCGACAGCCTGGAAAACCAACTGCGTAAAACCTGGCCCCAGATCGAAGCCCTGCAAAGTGAACACTGGCCAGAAAACAGTGGCCATCTCAGCCAATTGCTCAAAAAGGTAGAGTTCAATCTGCCCCAAAGCGCTGGGCAAAGCGAAGCGCAGTTGCGTGAGCAGGCGCGTGAGCAGGCGCGTGAAAGCCTGCGCGAAATCTTGCAGGCCCAAGCACACCCCGAAGCCGACTGCATTTCAGTTCAGGCCCAGTTGAGCGAAAGCCATTGGCATCTGACCCTCGAAATTGTCTGTCGCTAAGCCCCAAAGCTTTGACACCCGGACCTTTCTTCCGCTAGAATCAGTGCTGGTTCCCCAAAACAATCAAGGATAGCTGCTGATGCAACCGCTTTATATCGCCTTTATCTGGCATATGCACCAACCCCTCTACCGAGACCCTGAAAGCCAGTATTATATGATGCCCTGGGTACGCCTGCATGGGGTCAAAGACTATCTCGACATGGCCACCATTCTGGAGAATTACCCTCGGATCCGTCAGACCTTTAACCTGGTGCCCTCGCTTTTGGAGCAACTTCAAGATTACGCCGACGGGAACGCCGAAGACCGCTATCTCAACCTGAGCCGGATTCCTGTTGCCGAACTCAGCAACGATGAAAAAGAAGAAATTCTGCATAATTTCTTTGACCTGAACTGGGATCAGATGGTTCGCCCCTATCCCCGTTATCTGGAACTGGCCGAAAAACGCACAACCCTCTTTCACCACTACCAAAATTATTACCAGGTCGCAGAACATTTCAGCGATCAGGAGTTCATGGATCTGACCGTTTGGTTCAACCTGGCCTGGATTGACCCGGTTGTGCGCCGCCAAAGGCCCGAATTGCGTGCCCTTGAAGAAAAAGGCCAGGGCTTCAGTTCAGAAGAGCGCAAAACACTTTTGGCTGCCCACCAAAGCCTGATTCAGGAAATTTTCCCCACCTATAAACGCCTGCAGGCTTCCGGCCAGATTGAATTGACCACTTCGCCCTATTACCACCCCATTCTGCCCCTGCTGACCGACAGCACCTCAGCCCTGGAAGCCCGCCCCCATCTGCGCCTGCCCGAGCAGCACTACCTGCACCCAGAAGACGCCATCGCCCAACTGCACAAAGGCCGGGATTTCTTTACCCATTGTTTTGGCCAGACTCCCCGTGGGGTCTGGCCTTCGGAACAGAGCCTGAGCCCTGAAATTGTGGCCCGCATCGCCGAAGAGGGCTTTAGCTGGGCCGCCAGCAGCGAAGGCATTCTCTGGCATACCCTGGGCGTACAACCCCACCGCAACAGCCAGCATATTCTCAATTTAAGTGAATATCTCTACCGGCCCTATCAGGTGCAGGTCGAAGGACAAGCCCTGAATCTGGTCTTCAGGGATATTTTTATCTCAGATCAAATTGGCTTTAACTGCTGGAAAGGCGACAATGAGCGCAATGCCCACCATCTTTACCAGCATATCAAAGGGATTCAAACCAATCTGAGCCAGAAAGAGCCCTATCCCTATCTGCTCACCATTGCTCTGGATGGCGAAAATTGCTGGGAATACTACCACGAAGACGGCCACCATTTTCTCAATACCCTTTACAGCCTGCTGGAAAAAGATCAGAGCCTGGAATGCGTCACCGTTTCAGATTATCTGGACCGTTTCCCGCCCCAACAGGCCCTCGATACCCTGCACAGCGGTTCCTGGATCGGCTCAGATTTTCGCACCTGGATTGGCGATCCCACCAAAAATCTGGCTTGGGATTTTCTCAAAACCACCCGCGATTTTCTGGTTCAGAACCAAGACAGCATCGATCCAGAAACCCGCGCCAAAGCGTGGGAGTGCATCTATATCGCCGAAGGCAGTGATTGGTTCTGGTGGTTTGGAGAAGGCCATAACAGTGCCCATGACCACCTTTTTGATGCTGCCTTCCGGCGCTACCTTGAAGAGGTCTATCTGCTGCTCGAACAGGAAGTGCCTGAATGGCTGCAAATCCCCGTCGAGAACCAAATCGACAACCCCGCTCCCCAGCTCAGGCATTTGAGTACACCGATCAGTACCATGCAACCTGCCAATGAGTATTATCACAGCTAGAGCAGTTCCTCCCGGCAGAGAGTTTCTCTGTCGGGAGCACCAAACCCAAGCACTTCTCGCCACAGACAGACTCAGCTTCCCCCACGCGCATTTCAATCCCAAAGCCTTAAAAAACTGTAAAAGACGTCAGAATTTAACCTTGTCAGGGATGTTTTTTCGTTTTTCAATATGAGATAATAAAAGGGAATGATTTTTCCTGGAGACGTTTTGAAATGCAAGTCAACAAGCCCGTATCCACCGATCCTTTCAAAAGCAAACCTGCTACCTCCCCCACCAGCGCACCGGATCCTTTTAAAACCAAACCCTCGGGCAGCACGCCCGCCAGCGGCCTGAAAGAAGGAGATGGTTTCAATGCCAGCCAGAACGACCTGATCGGCAAGCACTCCGCGATTGGCGCAAAACGCGCTGAACTGCTTGAAAAAGTAGGGGTGAGCAGCCTCAAAGAACTGGCCCGGCGCAATCCTGAACATCTGGCAGCCTCGCTCAACGAAACCAATCAAAAATTGGGCATCACCAAGGAAAAATATTCGGCAACCACCGTTCAGAAATGGGTGGATGAAGCCAAAGATCTGGTCGCCAAAGAAATTCCCGCCAGCACAGATCCCTTCAAACCCCAGCCCAATCAACCCAAACCCGGCAATGGCACAAGTGGTGGCAATGCCGGTGTCGACCCCTTCAAACCCAAACCCGGCAATGGCAACAATGGCTCTCCCAGCGGGGTAGATCCCTTTAAGCCCCAACCTGGCTCCGGCACAGGGGGCGCAGTCGGCGTCGATCCGTTTAAGCCCCAACCGGGCCAAAACAATACGCAACCCGTCGTGCCAGTTGAAACCGAAGAAGATCGCTACCGCAGCGCCGAAAATACCTACGACAGTGGCCGACTGCATGAACTCGCTTACGACGACAGCCCCCGTGTGCGTGCGGCTGTCGCAGGCAATCGCTATACCCCCCAAGCCACCCTGGATCAACTGGCACGGGACCGTTACCCTGAGATTCGTGCTCAGGTTGCTGCCAATGGCGCAACCTCAGCCTATACCCTGACCCAACTGGCTGGCGACCAGGATTTACAGGTCAGAGATCTGGTTTCACGCCGCAAAGATTTGCCCAGTGATGCCCTGCGCCGTCTGGCCCATGACCCCAGCGGCGATATTCGCCTGCGGGTCGCTGGCCATGCCCGCCTGCCCCAGGAAGTCATGGAAAGTCTGGCAGGTGATGCCAACAGCAATGTACGTCGAACCCTTGTTCAGCGTGATGATTTGCCCACCCATGTTCTGCGCCGTTTGGCCAAAGACCCCGATTCCAGCATTCAACTCTCGGTACTGGCCCACCGCAATACCGACGCCTCAGTTTTGTCAGAAATGGGTTCCGACAGCGACAGCCGGATTCGCGCCGGAGTCGCCGCCCATCCCCGCGCCACCGAAGCCATGCTCGTCTATCTGGCTGCCGACAGTGACGCCAATGTCCGCAGTGCGGTCGTCAAAAATAGCAATACGCCCAGCCGGGCCCTGGCAACCCTGACTCAAGACCCCAACCCCGCCACCCGACTGGCCGTGGTCAACCACCGCAACGCCAGCCCCGAAATCTTCGACCGCCTGCTTGAAGATCGTGAAGGCAGTATTCGCATGGCCATCGCCCAACGCACCAGCAGCGAAGATCAACTGTCTTTCCTGGCCCAGGATAGCTCAGCAGAGATTCGTCAAACGATTGCCAGCCGCACCCATCAGGCCGATACCCTGGCTGGCCTGGCCCAGGACAAGGAATCCGGCGTACGCCGGACGGTGGCCACCAATGGCAGCACCCCTGCCAGCACCCTGGCCAACCTGGCCACAGACAAAGATCCTGCCATTCGCGGCAGTGTTGCAGTTCACCGCAACAGCTCCGAAAAAACCCTGCTCAAGCTCGCAGGGGATGAAGAGGTGAATGTGCGTTTGGCCGTCCTGCGCAGCCCCAATTTGACCCCCAATGTGCGCAAACAGGTCTTGGACAAAGGGCTGAGCCCTGAAATCACCCAGCAATTGCTGGAGGATAGCCGCACGCCCACCGAAACCCTTGAGCAGCTCAGCAGCCAAACCACCACAGATGCTGCCCGTCAGCGCCTGATTTATCATCCCAATGGCAATGAAAAGACCCTGCGTGCGGTCATGGCCCAACCCTTGGGTGAATCCCTGCAACTGACCCTGGCAGGCAATGAGCGCACACCGCAACTGGCGCTGGCTCTGCTGGCGGAAAAAGCTGAAAATGATGGGGTTCAGGAACGCCTGCTGCTCAATAGCAGTGTGCCCGCCAATCTGCACAAAACCATTCTGGACAAAGGCCTGGGAGCCGAAGCCCGACTCAATCTGGCCAAGAACACCCAAACCCCTGCGCCCGTCCTGAGCCGTGTCGCCAGCGAAGCCGAGAATGACGCCCAACGCCTGGCGATTATCCGCAACACCAAAGCCACGCCAGACATGATGCGCACCGTGCTGGGTCAACCCCTCAATGCGGCCAGCAAAACCAGCCTGGCGCAAGACACGCGCACCCCTGCACTGGCGCTGGAAGCCATCTCCAAAGACCCTGTCACCCACAAGGATTTGGCCCGCAACAGCAGCACCCCTGCTACAGCCCTGCTCAATATTGCCAAGGGCAATGACAGCCAGAGCCAATTCTTGGCAGGCTTTCACCCCAACGCCAATGCCGCCGTGGGAGATGCCCTGGCCAGCAGTTCCAAATGGGAAGTGCGTTACGCGCCCGCCAAAACCCAGAAAGCCTCAGCAGCAAGCCTTGCCAAGCTCAAAAAAGACAGCAACTCCTGGGTCAAAGACATGGCCAATAAGAGTACCCCCTTCTTTGGCACGGGCTGGATTCAAAACGGCAAACTTGAAAAAGGTCTCAAAGCCGCCGGAATCAATGTCGAGGAACTCGATCAGCGCAAGATTCCTTTCAAGCTGACCGACTAACCCCCCAGCTCCTCTTCAGCGCTGAGCGAAAAGTGCAATCACTTTCTGCTCAGCGCTGTTTTGCCAAGCAGAGGGGGCCAGCGAACACGCCCCAGAGTTCCTGAGAGATATGCTAAATTGAAATCATGATCACCTGGATACAGCTTATGATTCCGCCCGTCATCGGTGCAGGAGTGGGGTATTTTACCAATGACCTGGCTGTGCGCATGCTCTTTCATCCCCTCAAGCCTGTGTATATCCTGGGTAAACAACTCCCCTTTACACCCGGTCTGGTGCCTGCGGAACAGACCCGTCTGGCTGAAAAAATTTCGCATTTAATCGTCAAAACCCTGCTGACGGAATCGGATTTTCACCACCTGGCCCAAGCATTGGTGACCCATGAACGCCTTGAAAAAGCTGTTCATCTCAGCGTGGAGGCCCTGTTGGAAGAAATGGGGCAGCCTCAAAAACTGCAACTGCTCTCTGAGGATATCGGCGAAGCCCTGGCAGCACTGATTCAACGCAGCATTCCGGCTCTGATCGAAAACCTCTCTGAAAAAAGCCTGACCCCTGATCGGATTCGGCTGGTGCTGGATCGGGTCATGGACAGCGTACTGGAGAACTTTACCCTGACCCCTGCCATGGCCCGCTTTCTGACGGAACGGATCATGGCCAGTGTGCTGACCCCCGATCATTTGCGCAAAAGTTTGATCAGCCTGCTCACCCCAGCCAATATCGCCGCAATTGATGAACTGGCCAAAGCAAAAATGACGGGCAAATACGCCGTCTTGCTGTTTTTTGTCAATCTGCCCGAGGTGCTGACCAAACTCAAGGTCTTTTTGGACACAGAACCTGAACGGGCCGATGAAATGCTCAAGGAAATTCTCTTGATGATGCGTTTGGATGACGTGATTTCAAGAGGCCTGCTGCGCTTTAACCCCCGCGATATGTCCTGGGAACATCTCAATCACTTCAAAGAAAACCTGGTGCATTGGATTCATGACTACCTGAGCCACCACTATGACGTGATTATCCCCCCCCTATTTGAAAAAATGGACTTGCCCTCGTTGACCCGCGATCTGATTCAACGCTTCAACCCCCAGGATATTCCCCCGGCAACGATCCACACCATCAAACGTGAAATTACCCGTTTTATTGAACGCTATCTGGATGAAAAGCTTTTTGAGCTGGTGGAGCAGGCCCTCGAAGTGGCAGATATTCAAGGCGTAATTGCAGAAAAAATCCGCAATTTCTCCCCCCTGCGCATGGAAGAAATTATCATGGAGGTTTCACGCAAGGAACTGGGCATGATTGTCACCCTGGGCGGCATTCTCGGCTTTGTGATTGGGCTGGTACAGAGTGGCCTGCTGCTGCTCATGGGAGGCCTCTAAAAATCTGGCCCAGGCAGAAACCTGGGCCAGACATCAAGCGTCAGAAAACTAGCGCATCTTCACCGCCTTCTGAATGACTTGCTCTGCCGCCAGAAATTCAGGCCTCCGCAATTCAGCTGGCAAGGTCTTACTCAGCATCAGCATGGCATAGAGCTGGGGCCAGGAGCGGTGATGGGACAGATTCAAAGCCCCATTTTTCGCATAGGCCAGCGCGAAGGTCTGCAAGGCCTGGTGCAAACGCTTCAACTCAAGCTGAATCTGGGGCTGAGCGGCAAAAGCCTGCTCTACCAGGGGCCAATCCAACTCAGGCTCGGTGCTGCGCAAGAGCACATGCAAGCCAGAATCTTTGCCAGGCTTGGGTTCCAGCAAGAGCAAAATGCGATGAACCAAATACTGCTCCGTATCATAGGCATTGCGATAATAGTAGCTCAGACGATAGACATCATCCGAAAGATAACGCCAGGGTCTTGCCAAATTTTGAGCCAGTTTCAAAGCCGCCTGTTTGCTTCCTGCCTGGCGCAGGGCCTCTGCTTTCCAACCCCGCAAATCGCCACTTGAAAAATAAGGCAAGGCTTTTTCAGGCTGATTCTGAGCCAGGTACCAAGCCCCATGCCAAACATCTGGCTGACGACCCGTGGACACCTCTGGTGCCTGACAGGCCAAATTCACCGAGTTCAGCTTCCTCCCAGCAGAGAACCTGCCCTTCAGCGCTTTAAAATAGGTTTGAAGTGATGGCAGAGTTAAGGCGATTTGCTTGTCAGCACACAATTCTGGCCGTCTTCTCAGCAGCGAGTTGCCCCAAAGTGCAGCCTCTGGCAAGGATTTCTGATCTGCCTGAAACTGAATCTGGGCCGAACGCTGATAATAAGCCAGGGCCTCGGCAGACAAACCCGCCTCCTGTGCCACGTTTCCAGAGCGGAACCAGGCCTCTCCAGCCTGGGCCGGAAAACGCAAGGCCAAGTCTTGCAAAGTCGCCAGGGCCTGACGGTATTGAAGCAGGTTCTGCTGAAGCTCAGCCATTTGCAGCAAATCCTCTGGCTGCGGAGCCTGTTTCACCACCTCTTGCAGCGCTTTCAGAGCCGCCTGGGGCTGACTCTCTAACTGAGCCAGTTTTGCCTGGATGCGCACCTGATTCATTGCCAGGCCCTGTTCTCCCGCCTTGAGCCAGAAACGGGCCAAGTCTGAATAATAGAGTACCTCTTGCCGTGCGTCTTCATCCTGGGCATAGCGCCGGGAACCGGGCCAACTTGATTTCAAGCCTGTCTCCAGGGCTGATTCAGCCATCAACAAAGCAGCATCAGCATCCCAGGGGCTCACCAAAAGACGCTGAAGACCCACTGTGGAATTCAGCCTGCGACGTTCTTCCCAAGGATCGCCCCAATCTTCGGACTTTGTATCTTTCAAGTAAATAAACTTGATAATATCTGAGCTTAAAAGCCAGCGGTCAAAGGCACTGCGGTGAAAAGCCCCTTCAGACTGACTGATCAGACGCGGCAGCGGTTCAGCTTGAATACCCCCATAGGCAAGCCCACAAAACAGGATACCAGGCAGCGCATAATGGCGGCCCGCCCGCAAAGCGATCTGAAGTGGGGCTTTTAAAGGCTCCCAAAACCCCTGGCGAAAGCGGTAAAGATCGTAGAGACGAACCAATAGCGCCATTCCCCAAAGCAGCCAGGCTGGCCAGGCGGGTGTATGCAAAACAGCCAGAAAAGCCACAAAGAGCGCCGGTGCAAGGGTGATACTGAGGCCAAATAGAAAAATACCTCCCCAGAGCAAGACTTCGCCGCCCAGCAGGAAGAAAACAGCAACTTCGCACCAGGCACCAAGCTGCAAATACTGCCAAATCTCAGGCTGAAACCCGCCCAAGATCAGGGCAAATCCTGCCAAACCCAGCAGTAAGCCACCTTGCAAGGCCCAGCCTCCAAGATATTGCCCAAAAGCGTTCTGAGGTCGCGAGGCCCAAAATTCCCAGTATTTTTGCCCCAGCATGCGGGGGGGAATCAAGAGAATCATGGCCCCCATTCCCACACAGCCCCCCTGCAGAATCGTCAGATAAAGGGTATCGATGCCTGTGGCAGTTACAAAAGCCGGATTGCGCAGAAAAATCAGGGTCAGCACCAGCAGCCCCAAGCCTCCCACAAACAGCAGTTGTAAATAGGTTTGACGTGCAGGCTGGGTAAACAGCACAAACTGCTGCAAACGGCCCCGCCAGCCTCTGGCTGTGGCAAAAGAGCCGCTGCCCGCTCTCGGCGCAAGCAAACGGGTGAGTGTTTCACTGCTTTGTCCCAAATCCAGCGAAGCGTCGATAAAGAGATCGCCCTGGTATTGAAAAATCTGACGGTAGAGCAAGAACAAAAACCCAAACCCTCCTCCCCAGGCAAGCACCCTACCCAAGGGCAGCCCCCAGGCCTGCCAATCTGAGAAATAAATCAACCAGAGCAGCAGCAGAGCAGCGGGCAGACTCAAGGAAAGCAGTTGCGCCGGTGAAACACACATCAAAAGCGCAAGAATCAGGCTCATGCCGATTACCAGCAGCGTGCTTTCCCAGGAAAGCTCACGCCCGGAATCATAGCGCAGGGATTGAGACCAATACGTCAGGCCCAGTAAAACCAAGCTGATTCCTGCCCACCAGCGCAGATATTCACGGCGAAGCAATGCCAGCAGTTCCATACGTTGCAGGGAACGGGTCTGCAGCCACTCCCCATACAGGGTCAGAGAAAGCAAAGGCAGACTGAGCGTCAACAGTGCCACCCGGATACTTTGACTGAAAAAGGCAAACCCCCAGCGAAACAGATCAAAGGAGCGATAGCCCCATTGATTGGGAACTTCCAAAAGACCCTGAATCAGGGAAAAACTTGAAAGCAAGAGCAGCAAGACAAAAGCCAGCAAAAGACTCTTGCGAAAACTTTGCCGAAACAACGCTATGGGGTGGCTGGACATAGAGCACCTCCGGCTGTTAGGGTGGATGTGTAGATAATAAAAATCTCCTCCAGTGAGAGGGGGCTGTGTTCAATACGCACCTCCGGAAAACGCCGGAGGAGTTTTTCTTCTTCGTTTGCAGACCAATTTTCGTGAATCAGTTCCAGATAACCCGCATAGGCTTTGCTGTGGACAATGCCCTGAAAATCTTTCAAATCAGAAACCTGTAGATTTTTACTGAGCAAGGTCACTCTGCGGCTTTGCGCCTTGAGGGCCTCCAAGGATTTTTCGAGCCGCATCTGCCCATTGACCACCAGGCCAATCTGGTCGGAAATTCGCTCCAAATCGCTCATCTGATGTGAAGAAATCACGATCGTGGTGCCTGATTCGTGAATCAGCTCAATCATGCTTTCCAAAAACTCCTGACGCGCCAGGGGATCCAAACCACCGGCAGGCTCATCGAGAATCAAGAGACGGGGACGGTGCCCAATCGCCAGAATCAAGGCCAGTTTTTGACGATCTCCACGCGAAAGGCTGAATACTCTTTTCAAGGGATCCAGTTCCAGGCGCTTCAGCCATTGCTGAACATAGGCCGCATCCCAGGCCGGATAAAAAGACCCGTTATAGGCCAGAATCTGATCCACACGCAACCAGGGAATCAGTTGCATGCTGTCTGAGCTATAGCCCATCTGCTGACGTAAATGCAAGGGCAAGACTTCTGGGCGGTGCCCCAAAACCGCTACCTCACCCCCCGTCGGACGAATCAGGTTCATTAAAATCCGCAAGGTGCTGGTTTTGCCTGCGCCATTGCGCCCCAACAAGCCGTAAACACAGCCTTCGGGAACCTGCATATCCAGGCTCTTTAAAGCTTTTTGACGACCGTAGGCCTTTTCAAGCCCCTTCGCCGCAATCACATATTCAGACGCCATTTAAGGAAGAACCTCCTGCCAGTTTTTTTCAACCAAGTTCACGGCCTCTGGGCAGCTAAACCCTAACCAGGCCATATCTTTACCAAAGCGACCCGCCAGTTCATTGCCCTGCTGATCGCGATCCTGCGCTGATTGGGTCAGCGCAGATTCACTCACAAAACTGCCCCTGCCCACACGCGTTGTGAGCAGACCTTCGCGTTCCAATTCGCGAATGGCCTTGGCCACCGTATTGGGATTGACCCGCAATTGCAGGGCCAGATCCCGAATCGTGGGCAAGGGGTCACCCGGAGCGAAAACGCCCAAACCAATGGCATGCCGGACTTGCTCCATAATCTGAAGATAAATCGGCGTGCCACTTTCCGGATTAATACTCAGCACAGTATCTCCTTTCACATTTTATTTGTACTATTGTACTAGTCAAATAGTACAATAGTACAATTCAGATTTCAAGCCTGCCTGAGTAAATAACTTGATTATCTGCAAAGGCTTCGGCTATGCTTAACCAGGAAAGCCTGTCAATAAGCAGAGGAGCAGAAGAAATGATTCAGAATTCCCACAAACGGTTAAAAAAATCTTCGCTCTACTTCAAGCAAAGCCTCAAAGCCCTGTGCCTGCTCACCCTTGTCTTCACGCCCGGCTGCGCATCTGAAGAAGTTCAGGGCGAAGGCGAAGTAAAACAGGAAGAACGCACCCTTGAAAACTTTCAAGCCATTGCCGTAGAGCACAACTATACCCTTCAAATCGAAAGCGGCAAGCCCCAGAAAGTCACGGTTGAAGCGCCAGCAAACCTGCTCGGTCAGATCGAAACCAGTGTACAGGGCGGAACGCTGAAAATCACCAACGCCAAGGGCATTCATTTTCGCTCAAGTTCGCCCTTGAAAATCAGCATTTCAGTGCCTGTTCTCAACCGTTTGGAAGCTTCAGGCGCATCCAATCTGACCCTGAATGGGATCAGTGGCCCCGCTTTTTCAATGCAACTGGATGGGGGCCACCAGGTCAGGGTTCGTGGTGGAGAGCTTGAAAAACTCACGATCAAAGCTGCGGGAGCAGCCAATATTGAAACCTTCATGCTACGCGCCCAAAGTGTCGATCTTCAAGTGAGCGGCGCAGCAGCAGTACGTGTGCGTGCCGAAAAACAGCTCAATGTCGATGCCAGCGGTGCCTGTAAGGTGGAATACACAGGCAACCCCCAAATCACTCAGAAATTATCTGGTATGAGCGAGTTGCACAAGCTTTGAGAGAATCATGTCCGTATGGAGCTGGGCCGCCTTAACGAGAATAGGGCAGCGCAATCATCGCTGAAACGGGGTGTTGCTGAACAAAACGCATGATAATGGCTCCTCCAACTCCCATCATGATCAGACCGAGAAGCGGCTGAGGTTCGAACTGAGCACTCAAAAGCACGACCAACAACAGCAGAAGATTGTAGCTGGCATGCGCCAAAATGCTGACCTTCAAACTTCGCGAATAGACATAGAGCACCCCAAACAGACGTCCGACCCAGGCCAGATAGAGGATAGCCTGAAGATGCATCAGCCCAAAATAAAGTGAAGATTTAAACAGGGCTTTAGGAAGCGTCGACTTTGATGCCAAACGGTGCAGTAAAAGACCTCTGAATAAAAACTCCTCGACAATCGGAGCGATCACAACAGCCAAGAGCAAAACCATCAAATTGTGTAGATTGTCACGGGGGAAAAGTACAGGGCGCAGAAAGATATTTTGCGCAGCATTGGCATCATGCCATTGAAAAACATGAATGATTCCCAAAATAAAGAGCACAAGCGCGCCACTGAGTTTCCAAACCCAGTGAGAATCAAAATTTTGCTCAATAGGCCCTAGAAAATCTTGAAAATGAAAACCTGCCCTTTCAAAAAATCTGCTCATTTTGGAAAAAAGAATCGTATAGACACCCATAGCCCAAAAAAGAGTAAAAAATGTCAATTGACTCTTTTCCTCAAAGAACACAAGCTGTTCACTGTTGAAATCGACTTGAAAAAACAAAAGATCCAAGAGATAGACGCATAGAAAGCTGAGGAAAGTCAAAATCAAAAACTTCAAGAGCCCGGAGGAGAGGCGGATCTCGGCAAAGTTTCGATGTTCTTTCTGAACATACACCTTGAGAGGCCCAGAAATAAATCCCTGATGCAAAAGATGTTCTAAAAAAGGACATGTCATTGTTTTCACGTTGGACGGAGGCGGAGCTTTAAATATTTGAAGGTCAAAATCTTTCCTCCAGAGTTGAAAACAGAAGTGAAACATGAAGGCGAGCAAACACAGGGCACAGACTCCAGCAACGATTTGAAGCCATTGCGGAATAACGACAAGATCCCACTTCAAAAGATACAGCCCATAACTGAAGCCTGCTATCAGGACATTTAAGAATTGATGAAACAGCAAGGTTCTTCTCAGACTGGTTTTCCACAGGTAATGAAAACCGAGAAAAGCGCCAATTAAGCTCCCCTGCAAGAAAAAAGGCTGGTAGAGATAGGCACTCAATAAACAGAGGAAAATAAAGGACAGCGCGGGAGACAGGCCGCGCTCCAAAAATCCGCGAAAAATACCCAGCAGGCCCAACCAGGCAAACAGCAAGGGCTGAACAAATGCGAATATGACAAGTACAAAAACGAAAACGAAAGGCATCTCTTTAAAGGTTTCAAAATATCTAAAAAAAGCTTGAAAATAAATGAATTGATTAAAGTCATGCGAAGGGATCAACCCTAAAGAAAAACTGAAAAGCAGCAAGACTCCTCCCCAAAACATCCATTCTGTGGATTTGGAACGCTGTCCGCCTGTTCTCAGGGGCCCATGAAAAAGTGGCCAGCGTCGAAGACCTAAAGTTAACGCTGCAGGAAAAACGAAAAATAATTGAATTGAAAACCCGAGTAAAAACCAGATATAAAATGAGACAGAAACAGGGTTACAACCATGATCATCTCTAAGTAAAGCGTCAAAGCCATAGAGGTTCAGCATCAGCAACATCAAAAATAAAAAGGCCAGCCAACCCCATTCAAAATTAGGTTTGCGCTCAGAAATGACAGACTGTTTTTTGCCCATGATAGACCCAACCCATCTCAAATCATCGATTTTATGCTTAGCCCCCTAATTATAAGAGGCAGATCAGAAAACGCAAACTGACAATGGTGGATACAACACAAAGCCACTGTTTCTGTACGGTTCAATTCTACTCACAGCGAGAGTAAGGCTTCGGTACCCGCCTTCTGTAAAATCTGAACAGCAAGATTTTTTTGCATTCTGCCTGAATAAAAGTTAAAATATTCTAATTAAATAATCATTTTAGACTCCGCTTTAAATGAGAATTCTTCAAAAAGGATCGTCACCCATGCGCAAAACCCTTCAGTCTCTTGTATTTGGTTTCATGGCTCTGCTTCTGATTTTACCCAACTCTGCCCTGGCAATCTCAGCCGATGATATTCTTGGGGTTTGGGTCACCGTCAATGGCAAATCCCATGTTGAAATTTCAAAAGCCAATGGCCATTATGCTGGCAAAATTATCTGGCTGAAAGAACCCCTGCGCAATGGGAAGCCCAAAATGGATGATAAAAATCCTGAAGCCAGCCTGCGCAGCAAGGCCCTGATAGGTCTGATGATTCTGCAGGGCTTTGTTTTTAAAAACGGAGAATGGGTCGATGGCAAAATCTATAACCCCGAAGATGGCAAAACCTATTCCTGTCAAATCAAGCTGCAAAACGCGAAAAGCCTTGAAGTACGCGGCTTTGTCATGGGAATGCCCGCCTTTGGCAAAAGCCAGATCTGGACCCGCAAATAATCGTCGGCCCAGAAGAGCTGAATCAGATGGCAAAAAGAGTGGCGAGATCTACTCCTGCTATCACGCGAAACTGAGTCACGTTCTATATTTCATGCTATAATAAAGCGTCTGTAAACATCTGAACCAAACACCCAGAAGGAAGGAGCAGATATTCTTTCCGAACAAGCCTTAAAACTTTCAGGAGAGAATAAAGCAACACTTATGAAATTTATTATTCACGGAAAAAATATGGAAGTTACCGATGCCCTGAAGAGCTATGTCAAAGAAAAGCTGGGCAAAATGGAGAAATATAGCCGCCATATCGTCGATGTCAATGTGGAATTAAGTGTCGCCAAGAACCCACGTATCAAAAACAACCAGGAAGTCACCGTCACAACCTCTGTCAACGGCATGATGCTGCGCTCTGAAGAAAAGAGCACCAATATGTATGCTGCCATTGATCTTGTGGGTGATAAACTGGAACGTCAGCTCAAAAAATACGAACGCAAGCGCACTGAGCACAGCGCCGTAAAAACAGCTGTCGCCATGGGTGAACTGGTAGAAGACGAAGAAGAAGAGACGGCCGAAGGCGCACCTGCCGCGAAAAAAACCACGGCAAAGAAAAAGGCTGCGGCCAAGCCTGCTCCCAAACGCAAAATTAAAAATGAGCGTTTGGCGATCAAACCCATGAGCCCTGAAGAAGCCGCAGCTCAAATGGAGCTGTTGAAATACAGTTTCATGCTGTTCCGCAATCAGGACAGCAATGAGCTGAATATTATCTTCAAACTTGATGGTAAGAACAAAGAGTATGGCGTCATCATCCCCAATGAATCGGTGGATGAAGCAGTTGTCATGCGTGTTTAAGGCTTAAGCATCTGAAAATGTCAAGGAGTGCCACCATGAGCGACGTCTTCCTCTTAACCAAACATTTCTATGATACGGCTGCGCGCTTCAGCAGCAAGCCGGCCCTGATGGAAAAAAAGAACGGAGTTTACCGTTCCATGACCTATCAGGAAATGAAAGAACGGGTTGAACAGGTTGCCGCCTATTTGCTCAGCCACGGCCTGGCCCACCAGGATCGGGTGGCTCTCCTTGCTGAAAACCGCCCGGAATGGCCGATTGCCGATATGGCCATTATCAGCTCGGGTCTGGTCAATGTGCCAATCTATCCCACCTTGACCGCCCATCAGCTTTTGTATATTCTCAATGATTCTGGTGCTCGCGCGATTGTGGTTTCAAAACCCGCGCAATTGCAGAAGATCGTCGCCATTCACCACGACTGCCCTCAGCTCAAGCTGGTGATTGTCATGGATCCGCCTGAAACCCTGCCTGAAATGAGAAATATAGAAGTGGTCAGCCTGCACAGCGTGCTGACAGAGGGTGAAAAGCTGCTCAACCAGGAAGGACGCGCCAAGCTGGATGAACGCCTGAACCACGCCCATGAAAGCCATAGAGTAAGCATTGTCTATACCTCTGGCACCACCGGGGATCCCAAAGGCGTGATGCTCAGCCATCGCAATTTCGCCAGCAATGCCCGTGGCGCAGTCAAAGCCCTGGGTTTTGACAGTTCCCAAACCTCGCTTTCGTTTCTGCCCCTCTCTCATGTTTTAGAGCGCGTGGTCAATTATGCCTTGCAATTCTGCGGAGCCACCATTGCCTATGCTGAAAGCATTGATACGATCGCACAAAACCTGCAGGAAGTACACCCCTCCGCTTTTGTAGCCGTACCCCGGGTTTTTGAAAAAATCTACAACCGCATCATTCAAAATATTGAAACCGAAAAACCGCTCAAGAAAAAAATCTTTTATTGGGCACTGGAAGTAGGCAAACAAGCCGCAGTTTACACCAGCCGGGGCAAACCGATCCCCTCAGGCCTGAGCTTCAAACATAAAATTGCCGACAAGCTCGTCTTTACCAAAATTCGTGAAAAAACAGGAGGCAACCTCAAATTCGCAGTTTCAGGCGGAGCCCCTCTGATGCGTGAACTGGCTGAATTCTTTTTCGCCGTGGGCATCAATATCTACGAAGGCTACGGTCTAACCGAAACCAGTCCTGTGATTTGTTGCAACCGCCCTGGAGCCGCAAAATTTGGCTATGTCGGCCTGCCAATTGAAGACGTAGAAGTTAAAATCGCACCCGATGGAGAAATTCTGGCACGGGGGCCCAATATCATGGAGGGCTATTATAATAAGCCCGAGGCCACCCGTGAAGCCATTGATGAAGAAGGCTGGTTTCATACCGGGGATATTGGCGAAATCGACAGCGAAGGTTATCTCAAAATTACCGATCGCAAAAAAGAAATTATTGTCATGTCCAACGGCAAAAATGTGGCTCCCCAGCCGATTGAAAATGTGCTCAAAACCAGCCCCTATATTGAGCAGGCTGTGATGCTGGGCAATAACCAGAAATATATGGCCGCTCTGATTCATCCCAGTCTGGACATGCTCGATCAGTATGCCCGTGAACATAAAATCAGTGTGAGCAGCCACAAAGAGCTTTTAACTCACCCTGAAATTCACGGCTTTCTTGAAAAAGAAATTCACCGCATGATGGCCGATTTCGCCCGCTATGAGCAGGTCAAGAAATTTGCCCTGATTGAAGAAGAACTGACCCAGGACAACGGCTTTCTCACGCCCACGCTGAAATACAAACGCCGCTTGATCAATGAGCATTTTGCAAAAACGATCGATGGGCTTTTTGCCGAGGGCAGCCGCGTTTAAAACCAGGCCCAGAAAATCTGAAAAGGCTGCTGAAAAGCAGCCTTTTTGAGTTTCAGACATGCGCAAAGTCACTGACAATCAGCCCCTCCATCTGGCAGGCTGTCTGGTATGAATGCTCCGTTTTCATCGGGTCGGCGTTTCTTTCGCACCCTCTTCTTTTTTTGTTTGACCCTGATCCTCTCTGATCTGGGGGTCAGGCTCTGGCTTGCGCCGCATTTGGATTTAAACTTTAAACAAAATTACCGCCTGCCCGCCGATCAGGAACTGGCCTGGCTGCCCTTTTATCTCAACCAACTGGCACAATCACAACAAAACGATCTGGTGTTTATTGGCTCTTCTCCCACCTACGGAATTCGCATCAAAGACCCCAATCAAACTTTTCCGGTCGCCAGTTTAAAAGCTCTGCAGGCACACAACCCGGCCTTCAAAAACTGGCAGGTGTATAATCTTTCAGCCAAGGGATTTTTGGTCGCCGACCAGTATTACCTGCTGCAAAAATCCCTCCCCAGTGCCGAAGCTGTGGTGATTCAACTCAATTACCATACCTTCAGTCCCCGTCTGCTCAAGGAAACCCGCATCCGCCATCCAGAATTACCTGAAAAACTGGGGCTGGACGTCAGCGAAAGTGAAGCTGCGCTTTTGGGGCTGCGCCCCAGCCCGCCAATAGCCTTTAACCGTTTCTTTCGCCAGGGGCTGAACCAAATCTGGAGCTTTTACCGCCTGCGCGAGATTTTAGCAGCGTCCTGGCTGGGCAATACCCCCGAGGGCTGGGCCTATCAACAATATGAAAAGAGGCTGGGAACTCAGGCCACAGACACAGATGAACGCTTGCCCTTTCTGGACCTGCCCCCCGCCCAGCAAATGATGGCTCTGAAACGTTTTGGACAAAATATTGGCTTTCAGCTCTCCGAGGATAATTCAGAACTGCAAAGCCTGCGTTTATTGCTGAAAAGCCTGAAAAAAGCGGGCAAACCCGCTCTTTTCGTAATGGGCCCCTTGAATGTCGAAGCTCTGGATGCCTATGAAGCCCTCGACTGGAAAAGCTATGATCGCAGCCTGGCCACCCTGCGGCATGAGATCGAACAGGCCGGTTATCCTCTTTTGGATATCAACCGCACGGCCCCTTTGCCTGCCGATCAGTTCTTTGATTTGACCCATACCCTGGTCGGAGAGGCCATGGGACAAAAAATCGCAGCGGCCCTGCAGCCCCTTTTGGCGGTGCAAAAACCATGATTTTTAACGAAGCTCTCTACGGCGTTTTTCTACTCTTTTCAGTCGCTGTCTTTTTTCTGCTGCCCCTCAGTTGGCGGGCGGGCTGGCTGGCCCTGACCGGGCTGGTTTTTTATGGCTGGTATGGAGGGCCCTTTGTCTGGCTCTTTCTGGTAGAAGCCCTGCTGGTTTATGCCGCGATGCGCTTCTTTCGGGGACACAAACAGATTTTTGTCCTGTTTTTACTGCTCAGCATCGGAGTCTTGGTCGGCTTTAAATACCGCAATCTCTTGCTGGGAAGCTGGTATGAACTGCAACATGCCCTGAGCGGCAGCGGCGTACCCACACTTCAGCATTTTGTCTTTCCGCTGGCGATCTCGTTTTTCAGCTTTGAATTTATTCATTACCTGATCGACTGCCAGCGGGGCAAAATTGGCCCCCACCGTCTGCGCGATTATCTCGCTTTTATTCTGTTTTTTCCCACCATGGTGGCAGGGCCGATTAAACGTTTTCAGGATTTTGTGCCCAAGCTGAACCAAGCCCGCTTTGATTGGGAGCATCTGCGCATGGGGCTTTTGCGGATCGTGGTGGGCATGGGCAAAAAAATGGTGATCGCCGATTCTCTCGATCTCTGGGTACAGCCCTTGCTGTCTGAACATACAGCCCAATCTGCTTCGGGACTGACACTCTGGATTGCGCTTTTCGCCTATTCAGTCAAAATCTATACGGATTTTTCAGGTTATTCAGATATCGCAATCGGCTCTGCCCGTCTGTTTGGCATTGTGGTACCCGAAAATTTCAATTGGCCCTATCTGCGCCGCAATATTGCAGAATTCTGGCGGCATTGGCATATCTCACTCAGCAGTTGGATCACCGACTATGTGTATATCTCGCTGGGCGGCTCACGGGTTCGCTTTCCCCGCCTGCTGCTCAACCTGGTTCTGGCCCTGGGAGTTTCGGGTATCTGGCATGGCGCAGAATGGCATTTTCTGGTCTGGGGACTTTACCACGGAATGATGCTGGCCTTGCACCGGATTTTCAGAGACAAAATCAGCCCCCGCCTGCCAGTTCTGAAACGCATAGATCGCTTTCTAAAACCTGGCTATACACTGCTGACTTTTGTTTTGGTCACCCTGGGCTGGGGCCTGTTTATTATGCCCGTTTCACGTTTTGTGGGCCTTTTGCCCCGCCTGCTGGGCCTGAATTGAAAGGAGAAGCCATGTCTGAAGGATTACAAGATGCTTTACTGGGTACAGGAGCAGCACTGCTGCTGCTCCTGGCTCTGTTTTTTGCCAGCGGGGGCTCGAATTTTATCTATATCGATTTCTAAATTTCGCCGTCTACCAAGGCCTGAAAAAAGCCCAAGCTTTCGTTTTTCTTTTTGATCACCAGAACTGGCACCTTGAGATCAAGCTTGATCAGCTTTTCGGTCAAGCTGCCCAAAAACATAGCGGTAATATTGGTACGGCCTTTGGAACCGGCCACCAGCAGCTGACAATCCAGATTTTTCAGCCAGTCCCGCATTAAATGAGATTTTTCATTTCCCTCGGCATCCGCAACATGGGTTTCAATCGTGTTGCCTGCTAAGGACAAATTCTGAATAAATTTCTGCATATCCTCTTCAGCATAGCGCTGCATATCGGCCGAAAAGGCCTCGTAGCTCATACCCGTTTTAGCATAGCCTGCGGGCACATCAAAAAGATTGAGCACATGAATTACATCCCCATCAACCACCGACGAGAGTTGGACAGCCGTTTCAAGCGCCTGACGGGAATGGGGGGAAAAGTCAGTGGGAACCAAAATATGGCGAATATTCAAATCAAAGGTTTCGGGCACGAAAAGCACAGAACAAGGGGAGCGACGCGCCAGTTTTTCAGCCAGCAAATCGGGGTGCGACTCATCGTCACGTTTGCCCACCACCATCAAATCGGCGAGTTTGACTTTGCTGTGATGTACCAGGGTATTCAACAATTCCCCTTCAAGCACATCGTATTCAAAATTAATTTTTTCGGGCAGGCTCAGGCATTGAGAGACAACTGCCTGCATCTGTTCCTGCAAGGTTTCATCCAAGGGTTGCAATTCTGGATGCTCACGCAAATAGCTTTCCGGCAAGTCCAGCTTTTGGGCCACATGAATAAAATAGATCTTTTCAATGGGCAGGCTTTTACAGAGAAACTGGGTATAGGTCAAAACCTTTTCATCCAGAGAAGTTAAATCGAGCGCGACCGTCAGGCGTTTGATCATCTTGGAAAGCCACTTTCTATCAGGGTGCTGCCTATCATTGTAGCAAAATACCGTCTCATGCGCAGAAGGCTTCAAGAGCTAGTTTGCGCTAAAATGCAAAGCCAGCCAGATACAAACTGGTTGGCTGCTCGTATATTCCACGCGGTGCCGATGGTGGGCAGGAATCAAGAGCCAATCCCCAGTCTGAAGTTCCTGAATTTTGCCATTTTCGAAACGCAGATGCGCTTGCCCCTGCACCAGCAGGACCCATTCATCCTGGGCCTGATCATACCATTCACCAGGGGGCGTGATCTGTCCCTGTGAAATAATCCGCTCAAGCTTGGCCCCGCCAAACGTGCAGAGAGTTTCAAACAGTTCGCTCTGTGGCAAAGGCTGGGGCAAATCAAAGAGATTTTTCACTGCTCTATTTTTTAATAAATTCAGGATAAGCCTCTGATTGCGGAATCGCAATCAGATGGGCTGGAGCGGTCAGAATCTGAATCGTCATACTGCCTTCAGGGGGCTCCGATTCTGAATAGCTGATTTTGAGTTCTTCACCCACTTGCTCAACCTGCTCAATCGTCACGGCATAGCCACCGGTACTGCGTTCACCCATAAAAATGGCAACGACCATTTCTGAATGAAAATCTACTTCGGGCAGCTGCTCTAAGGAACCATTGTGCTCTTTCCAAAGCTGGCGGAAGGTTTCCTGATCGCGGGCAATCACAAAGCGGGGCTCAGTAACACGGCTGTTGCTGACACGGGAAAGGGTTCGCATAGAGATAAGATCCTTTTTTTGAAGTGATGGGGCGGGCGCATCGGCATTGACAAAGTGCACGGGCAAATTTTGCCCCCTGGGAAGGATGACAAAGCAGGCCGGAGCTGTGAGTACCATGGGCACCAGCTGATTGCGGGCCGGTTTGGTTTCGCGGTAACGCACTTCCAGCGCCTCTCCCTGCTGGAGAATCTCAGCAATCTGCACCTGGTAACCCGCCGTGGCCCGTTTGCCTAAAAAAACCGCGACAACGCGATCCTGTTTAAAATCAACACGGGGCAACTGCTCAAGACTGCCCTGATGCTCTTTCCAGAGTTCCTGCCAGGCTTCGGGGGTCTCAACCACAGCCGTGCGAAAAGTTAAAATCTGGCTGTGCACCGCCTGTTGCAAGGGCGTAAACCCCTGTGTCTGGGCCACAACAGGTAAATTCAGACCCAACAGCAGGGTCAGCAGCAAAAGTTTAGATTTCATGCTTGAAAGACCTTCTTCATCAGCTTCAAATAATTGCGACCCGGTTGAATTTTGCCCATTACCGTGCTGCCACGGGCCCCTGTCACAGCGGGCAGATTATTCGGCAAACCCATCAAACAGGTATAGGCCAGACAGGCAAAGGCAAAGGCTTCCTTGGCATCTGAAGAGAGGCCAAAATGTTCAAGCGGCAAGACTTTCACCGGCTTCATCAAATCAGCCAGCATCTGCATCAGGGTCAAATTATGTACACCGCCCCCGCTGACCACAAAGCGTTCAGGGAATTCTGGCAGAAACCGGCGGCAGGCCTGCTCAATGCTGTGGGCGGTTAAGGCCGTGGCCGTGGCCAAGAGGTCAGCAGGGGCCAAGTCCAAAGCTTCTCCACGGGCTAAAAACCAAGCCGTATAGGCATCGCCAAAGATTTCGCGCCCCGTCGATTTGGGCGGCACTTCCTGAAAATAAGGCTGCTGCAAAGCTTCCTGCAAAAGCGCGTCGGATAAAACCCCCTGGGCGGCCCAAGCCCCTCCCAAATCCCAGAGTTCCTGCCCCTGGCTGAGATGGCGGGTCAGACTGTCAATCAGCATATTGCCCGGCCCGGTATCAAACGCCAGCATTTCACCCGCGCGGCCCAACCAGGTGAGATTGGCAATGCCGCCAATATTTTGCAGGCAGACCGATTGCTGGGGATCTTGAAAAATCAGGGTATCGACATAGGGCACCAGCGGCGCCCCTTGCCCCCCCAAGGCCATATCCGCAGGGCGGAAATCAGCCACGGTGGTCAGGCCGGTCATTTCAGCAATCATAGCGGCATCGCCCAATTGCAGCGTGGAAGCAATTTCGCCCACGCCCGGCGGCAAATGAAAGAGGGTTTGACCATGGGAGCCGATCAAATCAATCTGATCACAGAGCAGCTGATTGGTCTTGCAAAATTCAGCAATGCTCTGACCAAACCAGGCGCCAATCTGCATATTTAATTCACAGAGTTCATCAACCCGGCTGGTTTCGGGCTGCATATTGCGCAAAAGCCGGACCCGCAAATCGGCAGGCATGGGAAAGGTATCAAAGGCCAGAATCTCATACTGCAAACGCTGATCCCAGGCCAGGTCGCAGAGACAGAGATCCACGCCATCGAGCGAGGTGCCCGACATCAATCCCAAAACCTTGAGGCTGGGACGGGAAAGTGCATCTGAAAAAGTGTTTGACATAGCCCCTATTGTACCCTCTGCACAGGCCAGCGGGTAGCCTCTTTTGGGATTCCGTCAGGTGCTGGCTCCCCTTGAAAAGTACAGTCCCCACAGGCGAAAGCCCTGTGAGCAGGTATAATAAAAGCCAAGGAATAAACTCAGTATGCAGATTCAAAACAAAGGTTGGGCCGGAGATTTCTGGGGCGGTCTGGCGGCCATGTTGGTAGCGCTTCCCGCAGCCATCGCCTTTGGTGTGACCATTTTTTCTGCTGTGGGCGCATCCTTTGGGGCCCAGGGCGCGCTGGCCGGAATTTTGGGGGCCGTGGCGATCGGTTTGGTCGCTGCTTTTTTTGGCGGGGCTCCCCGCCTGATCTCAGCCCCCTGTGCACCCGCTGCCGCAGTTCTGACAGCCTTTGCCCTGGAGCAGAGCAGTAAGCATACAGACCCCTTGCGAATTCTATTGATGATGACCCTGATCGGCCTGCTGGCCGGTCTGCTTCAGGTGATTTTTGGCGTTTTGCGTTTGGGCCGCCTGATCAAATACATGCCTTACCCGGTCGTCAGTGGCTATCTCAGCGGGGTGGGTCTGGTGATCATTCTCAGCCAGGTGCCCAAATTTTTAGGGGCCCCCAAGGGCAGCGAACTGCAGGAAGCCATCCTGCATCCTGCCCATTGGCATTGGCAGAGCATTGCTGTGGGCCTGGTAACAGCCGGGGTGATGCTGCTGGCCCCCAAGCTCACCAAAGCGGTGCCAGCTGTAATTCTGGCTCTGGCCGCAGGGATTCTCACCTATTTCGGTCTGGGTCTGGTAGACCCTGCCCTCTGGGTTTTGCAGGGCAATGTGCTGGTGGTGGGACCTGCCGCCGGAAGCAATGTTGGTTTTCTCTCTGCCTTTCTGACACGCTGGCAGGCCATTGCAGCCTTTGAACCCACTCAACTCAAAGATTTATTGGTGCCAGCTACCACTCTGGCTGTTCTGCTCTCGATTGATACCCTTAAAACCTGCGTGGTGCTGGATTCTTTAACCCGTACCCGGCACAATTCCAACCGGGAACTGATCGGGCAGGGCCTGGGCAATCTCTGCTCGGGTGCTTTGGGTGGAATTCCCGGTGCAGGCACGATGGGAGCCACTTTGGTGAATATTTCCAGTGGCGCACACAGCCGTTTTTCAGGCATTTTTGAGGGTGGTTTTTCCCTGGCTGCCATGCTGGCCCTGGGGGCCTTGATTGCCTGGGTGCCGATTGCAGCCCTGGCCGCCATTTTGATCATTATTGGCGTGCGCATGTTCGACCGCAAAAGCCTGCATCTGCTCAAATCGCGCTCCACGATTCTCGATTTTGTGGTGATTCTTGCCGTGGTGCTGGTGGCCGAAACCATCAGCCTGATCGCGGCTTCAGCCGTTGGCATTGGCCTTGCCATTTTTCTGTTTATCCGCGAACAAGTACACAGTTCCAACCTACGCCGCAAAAGCTATGGCAACCAAATGTTTTCCAAACAGATTCGCCTGCCCGAAGAACGCCAGATTCTTGAAGCCCAGGGCCAGCAAACGGTGATCTTTGAACTGCAGGGCAGTTTGTTTTTTGGCACCACCGATCAGCTCTATACCGCTCTGGAACCCGACCTCAAAACCTGCAAATACATGATTCTGGACATGCGCCGGCTGCAATCCTTTGACGTGACCGCCGCGCATATGCTGGAGCTGATTGCGGATATTCTTGCCGAACAGGGTGCCCAGCTGATTTTCACACATTTTCCCCGCAGTGTGCCCACCGGCCAGGATCTTGAAGAATATTTTACCGAGGTGGGCCTGGTCAAAGAAGAAAGTCCTACCCGTATTTTTGCCGAGCTGGATGCCGCCCTGGAATGGGTCGAAAACCAGATTTTGGATGAAGCCCGTATCGAGCAACCCACTGAAAAACCCTTGGAACTGCGCGAAATGGATCTGTTCAAAGGCCGCAAAGAAACCACAATTGCCGCCCTCGAAGCCTGCATGCAAAGCCTGGCCTTTAAACCCGGAGAGCGGATCTTCGCACGGGGTGAGCAGGGCGATGAACTCTTTCTGATCCGGCGCGGAGCCGTGCGGATTGAACTGCCGATAGAAGCCGAACAGAAACACCATATTGCCAGCTTTGGACGGGGTGACTTTTTTGGTGAAATGTCATTTTTAGACCAGCAGGAACGCTCAGCCGATGCCGTGGCCTCAGAAGAAACTGAGCTTTATGTACTTTCACGCCAGGATTTTGATCGCTTTGCCGATGAGCACCACAAACTGGCGGCCAATCTGCTCGAGGGCCTGGCCCGCGTGCTCTCGATTCGCCTGCGCGATACCAATAAAGAACTGCGGGCCCTGCAAGCCAGTTAAAGCTGGGGTTCCAGGGTCAGAACGTGCCGAACAGTGACTGCCCCGCGCAAATCGCCCTCATGGTAACCTGTGGCCTGATCTTGGGGATAATATTTTTTCAAAAGGGCCTGCACCTCGGGCTTGATTTTTTCGGCTGGCCCATGGCATTGTAAACAGACAGCCTGAATCTTCAAGGGCTTGAGATAGCGTAAAACCTGCTTTTGCCCTTCCTGTACCACTTCAAAATGCTCTTCGGGAATTGCAGTCGGATTTTGGCTCCATTGCTCCAGCACTTTTTGTTCATAGGCATCGGGCTGATTCTGCGGGTTGCGGCTGCGCAGTGAAACCCTGCGGATTTCAACCCCTTCTGTTTCTGCGATTTGGGCGGCAATGCCTGGAGCCACCTGGTGACAGACCTCAACCGCTGCTGCGGGGCCTTGGCTTTGCAAGGCGGCTTTGAGAGTGCTTTGCAATTGGGTCAGCAAAGCGCCAGCCGCAGAGCGAACCTGCTTCAGTTCAGATTCGGGGGGATGTGCCGCCCCCATCAATAAAATCAGGAGTGAAAGCCAAGCTGTTTTTTTCATGTCAACGCCCTCCGTCTCTATACAATACAGTATACCCTATAGACCTGTATCATAATCAAACAGACCTAAAAAAGAGATCTGTGCTTCTGTTATAAAATTGTTATATTGTATTAATTGCCAAAATCAAGCTCTGTCTTCAAAAAATAAATCTTTTTACAGCTCAAACACATTTTTATGGACTTAAATTATGACAATGTCATCGGAATATTACAAAAACAAAAGATTGACAATCGCTTTTGAAATGATATCCTAATTTCAGCAAGTAAAAGCAAGCGATTGAAGGGCCCTGGTTTAAACCCATGAAAATCCAGAAATTCGATGCTGGTATGTTTATGAGAAAAAGCATCCAGCTTCTGCTCATCTGTTCTCTGCTGGGAATGGTACTGTCGAGCTGTAGCCCTGTGGCCAGCTCAGGAACCGTCAGAAAGAAATACAAGCAGGATATCAACCGGGTGCAGTGGTCACCGGATGGACAGTTCTTGGTTTTTGAATACAGCAATAATATAGATCCTGGCCATTCATACGCGAAAGAACAGACTTACGCATATCAATACAAATTCAACACAAAAAATATTAATCTAATTAACAGTTATGGTTACGCGTGTTTTTATACATCTTCCAAGCCAACAATTTCCTACTTGAGATCACAAACTAATCCATATACTTTATACGAATCTGATTTGGAAGGAAATGAAAAAGTTGTTTCACTACAAAAGCCTATTGAATATCCCCAGGGTCTTAAATACATGGATCCAGCACAAATCATATTATTTGAAAATGTTGGACCAAAAAATAGACTTTTAAAACTCAATCGCTCAACCCAAGAAATCACGCCCATCGAGCCAGACGAATCCGTACAAAAGTTTATCCAGGAGGAAAAAATTTCTGATTACGAGATTAAGCATGTCTTTGAAAGAAATGGCATACTGCGACTGGTTTTACAGGCCAGCCACAAGGTTGAAGGCTTACCCGCCAATGAACACCCTCCGGTGACCTATGCCACGGCTTTGCTTCAAGAGAGTAAAATCACCCAAATTGAAAAACTCTATCACCTTGAAAAGCCTTTTGGCGTAGATGTGTTTTTCTGGGGGCTCTCTCCAGACAATAAGCTGATCTTTGGCACCGTTAAAAATTTACCCCCTCTGGAATACTTTGAATATGACTATGAAAAACACCAGCGCAACCCACGGCCTGACCTGAATAAAATCAATGACCACCTCAAAGAC
Source organism: bacterium (Candidatus Blackallbacteria) CG13_big_fil_rev_8_21_14_2_50_49_14 (assembly GCA_002783405.1). Taxonomy (NCBI): domain Bacteria; phylum Candidatus Blackallbacteria; species bacterium (Candidatus Blackallbacteria) CG13_big_fil_rev_8_21_14_2_50_49_14. The sequence continues at coordinate 122,905 of PFGG01000075.1, forward strand.
GGCCGCATTCTGAAACCCGAAGCGTTTTCGCCAGATTTCACCAAACTTGTGTATATTCTGGCTCGCTCAGAAGACAGAGATAAAAATCCAATTCGGGATTTTATCTTGCTTGATCTCAAAACAGGCAAAGAAGAAACACTTTTTAATATCAACACCACATTTCCCAAGGGCGATTTTACATGGAGTTATTAAGAAAACAGGCTATAGCCTTTAGCATGAAAAAAAGTGTCTCCAGACAGATTCTCGGCCTGGCCCTTGCAATCGCTGCTGCCGGTCTGAGCAGTTGTGGGCCTGCTGGTTAATCAGCCTGGAGCAGGGCCAGCATGTCTTCAGCACTCACACTGTGCTGCCCTTCAACGGTTTCAGAGTAAATCCCCGCCACCAAAGCCTGTTTGCGGGCCTGCAGCGCCAGAATTTTTTCTTCAACCGTTTTTTCGGCAATCAGTTTATAGACAAAGACCTGCTTCTCCTGGCCAATTCGCCAGGCCCGGTCGGTGGCCTGGTTTTCAACCGCCGGGTTCCACCAGGGGTCATAGTGAATCACGGTATCGGCAGCCGTCAGATTGAGGCCTACGCCCCCCGCCTTGAGGCTGATCAGAAAGATCGGCACTTCACCGGCCTGAAAACGATCCACTTCGCGTTCACGGTTGCGGGTTTCGCCGGTCAAAAGAGCGTATTCAATCCCCAGTTTTTCCAATTCTGCTTCAATCAGACGCAACATGCTGACAAACTGTGAAAAGATCAAAATGCGCCCACCCTCTTCGAGGATTTCGGGAATCATTTCCATCAGGGCCAATAATTTGGCAGATTTTTGCACGGTCTGAGCCTCATGCATGGCCAGCAGACGCGGGTCACAGCAGAGCTGACGCAGCTTGAGCAGGGCATCGAGAATCGCTATCTGGCTGCGCTGCAAGCCCAGTTTCTGCACCTCTTCACGCACACGGGCATCCATGGCAACGCGCAGGGTTTCATAGAGATCACGCTGCTTGCCTTCGAGGGCAATATAGCGGATAATTTCGGTTTTTTCAGGCAGGTCGTCCAAAACCGCCTGTTTGGTGCGGCGCAACAAAAAGGGGCGGATCCGATCCTGCAACTGCAAGCGCCGGGGGGCATCGCCCAATTTTTCAATCGGCGTGCGAAACAAACGGTTAAAGCGGTCCAATGGCCCCAAAAATCCAGGCATCACGAAACGGTAAATCGACCAGAGTTCCGCCAAATGGTTTTCCATCGGCGTGCCCGTCAGGGCCAAACGCTGCTGGGCCTGAAGCTGAAACAGCGCCTGGGCTGTTTTTGAACTGGGGTTTTTAATATTCTGGGCTTCATCCAAAAGAATCAGGGGATAATTGAAGCGTTTGTGTACTGCCAAATCCTGGCGTACCAGGGCATAGGTCGTAATCACCAGATCATGCTCGGCAATCCGCGCCAGATCCGCGCCACGCTGCGTGCCATGCAAAACCAAGGAGCGCAGGTCTGGGGCAAAGCGGGCGGCTTCACGCTGCCAGTTAAACAAGAGGCTGGCTGGCACCACCACCAGGGCAGGCCCCGTCAAACGTCCTGCATCTTTTTCAAGCAAAAGATGCGCCAAAGCCTGAATGGTTTTGCCCAAACCCATATCATCGGCAAGCACACCGCCCAGGCCAAAGGAGCGCAAAAACTGTAACCAGTTCAGGCCCTCCTGCTGATAAGCGCGCAGTTCGGTTTGCAGACCCGCAGGGGGTGCCACAGACTGAATCCCTTCAAAGGCCTGAATACTCCGGCTCAATTCCTGAAGATAGTTCGCCCCCTGCCAGTTCAGATCGGGGTCATTGAGCAATTGATGCAGTTGCAGACTTTCACTTTCAGAAAGTTCAAGCTTGCCCTCTTCATTGAGGGGTTCTTTGTCATAGAGTTCGATCAGGGTTTCGAGAATGGTCAGCAGGCGCTCTCCCGGCACACGCACCCAACGGGCCTCACCCAGGGGCAAAAGCACGCTGGACTGGGCCAGCATGGCCTCACGCAATTGCTGGGGGCTTTCGGCCTGGCGCAGCAAGCTGACCAGAATCGGCAGCAGATTGATCTGCTCCCCTTGAATTTCAATCCCCAGACTCAGCTCAAACCAGCCGTTTTCAGAGGGTTGCCCCAACTCACCAAACCATTCTTCGGCCTCGTCAATGCGCAGAAACTGTTCTTCACGCTGAATCTGCCAGCCTGCCTCTTTCAGACGGGGCAGGCCCTCGCGCAGAAACAGATCCCAGTCCATAATCCGCTCCATTAATGAAGAAGCCAGAAAACCAAAACGCAGAGGGGGCTCTGCCGCACGGCTTTCTTTCCAGGGCAGGGGCTTGAGCTTTAAATCCTGGGTTAAAAATTCAATCGCGGCCTGCTCCAAGGCCAGATCGCGATAAACCCGCAAGCGGCTGCCCGCCTGGTAAAGGGTCTGCACTTCACGTTGCACAGAAGTGCTGATGCGGGCCCCGGCATAATCAAACTCAAGCAGGGCAATAGGCTGAGGTTCTTCTTCCAGGCCAGGCGTAGCGGCCAGGGTCAGTCTGAGATGGGGCACAGGCTGCACCCCCTGAATTTCACGCTGTTGAATTTCCAGCCCCTTGGGCAGAGGCAGTTGCAGTTTGGGCAAACGCTCATGCAAACGTGGCACCAACGATTCGAGGGTCACCCGTGGAATTTCGGGGGCCTTGAGCAAATGCGCCAATAAGCGCGGCTCCAGTTCAGACTGCAAAAGCCCGACCTCTCCCCGTTCCAAATCGAAGTAAAACAAGCGGGGGGACAAAAGAATCTCTGTGCTGGGGGGGGTAGAAACCACCCGCATGCGCTCACCACGGCCTGTGCTTTCCCAGCTGACTTCCAAAGCACGCGGTTCACCCGCCAGAATAATTTTGCCCTGGGGTTCTTCCCAATGGCAGCGGCCCGTGGCCAGAATTTTTTCAAGGGCCAGAAAACCCAGATTGCTGTTGAGCGGAATCGGGGGTTGGCTGGAAGACCCCTGGTAAGAACCAAACCGGCCAAAACTCTCGGCCCGCAAAAGCCGGGCGATTTCCTGATCCTCTGGCAAAACGCCCTCGGGGGGCGAACTGCTGGTCAAACTCAATAAATCCTGAGAACGGGGTTTGCCCCAGCTACCATTGCGCAACAACTGGCTGCGCACGACCCTGACCTGGGCCAGCTTATCTGCATCTAAAGAGAGCAGATAGAGCAGGTTGGAAGGGCCACCCGCCACCGTTTTAACTTCGTTTCCGGTGGAGGCATCTAACTGCAACAAGGTTTCCAGCCAACGCTCAACCGGCGAACGGCCCACGCTTTTCTGGGTGGGCCGGCTTAAATCACTGCGCAGATATTCATAGGCCACCGCCGCACAATGTTTGCAATCACTGCCCACCGGGCAGGAGCAATCCCCCTGCAGCCAGAGGTCTTCGGATTCAGCCAAAACCGTCAGGCGTACCCGATAGGGTTTGTGGCGGTTGCCGCGTACCTGGGCTGAAATGACCAGGCCCCCGGAACGCTCTAAAAGGGAGGTGATTTCAACGCGCTTTTCTTCTTGGTAAGCCGCTCCACGCTGGGCGTAGACGCTGCCAAAATTTTGAATAATGCCCGCAGCACTCAGACTGGGTAAGGACATGCCATACTTCTCTTCTCTCTGATTCAAAAACTCAAACGTGCATTATACCGTGGAAGTCAGACCCAAGGGTACCGGATGCAGTCTTCTTTTCAGAAAGCCCCTTGCCACTCCTGGCGCTTCGAACCACAATAGAGGTATGAAAATCACCACTGCAAAAGTTTTTGCCCTGATTCTTTTTATAATCTTTTCGGGCATGATGCTGCTCTATCTCTGGATTGGCAAGTTGGGCAGCGAAAATCTGCAGGCCGATAAACTGCTCAGTCTGCAAATCAACGCCCAGGATGCCCTGGAACAGAAACGCCCCGATCTGGCCCTGAAATATTTTGACAAGGCCCTCAAGACCTTGGGCGACAGTAACGATAAGGCACGCGCCGCCGTGTTTCATGAGGGCCGGGGCCTGGCGCTGAGTGGGCTCAAACGCTGTCCTGAAGCCCAAAAAGAATGGAAAGAAGCCTGCCAATTGGGCCGCCAGGAAGCCTGCAAACGCACCTGCAGCCCCTAGCCATGTCAGATTTTAAACTTCAATGCCCGCTGCCCCAAGCCCCTGAACAGGTTTTACTGGCCCATGGGGGCGGAGGCCGTCTGATGCAGAACCTGCTACAGAAACAGATTTTTCCGGCCCTGCAGTCGGATTGGCTCAAGGCCCCCCACGATGGCGCCCTGCTTGCTGAAGGGCTGGCTTTTACCACCGACAGCTATGTCGTCAGTCCGCTTGAGTTTCCAGGGGGCGATATTGGTTCATTGGCAGTCTTTGGGACCGTCAATGATCTGGCCATGTGCGGGGCGCGCCCCCGCTGGCTGAGTCTGGCGCTGATTCTCGAAGAGGGTCTGCCCTTGGAACAGTTGCAACGCATTCTTCACTCTATACAGCAGGCCGCCGGGCGCTGTCAGGTAGAAATCGTCACGGGCGATACCAAAACCGTTGAGCGCGGCAAAGGCGATGGCCTGTTTATCACCACCACAGGGCTGGGCACCCTGCTCAGCACCCCGCCCCCTCACCCCTCACGGATTCAGACCGGGGACGCGATTTTGATCAATGGCGATCTGGGCCGGCACGGTCTTGCCGTTTTGGCTCAGCGTCAAAAACTGGAGCTGGAAGGCCCGCTTTTCAGTGACTGCGCTCCAGTTCACGCCGAGGTCGAAGCCCTGCTGCAGGCTGGCATTGAGCTGCGTTGCCTGCGCGACCCGACCCGAGGCGGCGTAGCCTCTGTACTGCATGAACTGGCCCAAGCTTCGGGCTTGAGCTTTCAACTCGAAGAGACCTGTCTGCCCCTGCATGAAGAGGTGCAGGCCGTCTGTGAAATTTTGGGTTTTGACCCGCTCTACCTGGCCAATGAAGGGAAATTCCTTGCTTTCGTGCCAGCCCCCCAGGCCGAAGCGGCCCTGCAGATTCTCAAGCATTTCAATTCCGAAGCGGCCCAGATTGGAGCCGTCACGCAGGCCAGCCCCACGCCCACAGTGAATCTCAAAAGCCCCTGGGGCACCACCCGCACCCTGGACCTGCTCAGCGGAGAACAGCTGCCACGCATTTGCTGAGGGGCGCAAACACAGGTCTTTGCTGCTCTTTTGCGATTTATCCCAGCCTGAAAGAAGACCTCATGCTATAATGCCCACCATTGGCAATTATTTGTTTATCTGAGAAAGGACGAGTTTTCGTGGAATCCATTCAACTCAAACGCCCCGTCGCAATTAAAGCGATCGTCACTGAAAAATTCAAGAGCGAAGCTACCAAAGAAATTCAGCAGGCCCTTCAAAATTTTGATTTGGCCCTGCAACAACTCGAATTCCAGGGCAAACGCGCTCTGGCCGATATCGACAAAGATCCCCAGATTCCCCAGAAAGAAGATGCCAAGCGCCAGATTGGTGCTCAGGTAGATCAACAGCGCAACCAGATCAATGCCCAAAAAGCTGAACTGCTGCAACGTCTGAACATGATCTCTCAACTGGAAATGGACAGTGAGTTCCTCCAGGCCACCGTTGACAATTATGTCACCGTGAAAGTTGGAGACAATCTCTATGAAAAGATGTCCAATACTGAGGTAGTCGTCAAGGATGGAATTGTTGTCGAAATCCGCGGCCAAGAATAGCGGATTTATCCTGATTGGCAAAGTTATTGCCGCTCATGGGATCAGGGGAGCGCTGAAAGTTAAATCTCTCAGCGACTTCCCTGAGCGTTTTTTAGAGCTGGAAGAAGTTTTTCTCAGCACCACTGAAGACGTTCAGAATCCCCAGTGCATGCAGGTTGAAGATGTTCAGGCCCAAAAAGGGGACCAATGGCTGGTCTGGCTGGATCAAATCCAGGACCGCAACAGCGCTGAAGCCCTGGGCAAACCCTTTCTCTGCGTGCCCGCTGATCAAGCCTTTGAATTGCCCGAAGATACCTTCTATGTCGATGATTTAATTGGTTATTCGGCCTTTTCTGAAGAGGGAACGCCCTTGGGCGAAATCAGCCAGGTGATTCAAGGCCATCAGGATCTGCTGGAATTGCGCACCCCCGATGGCAAACGCCATCTGGTTCCCTTCGTCAAAGCACTGGTTCCTGAAATCCAGGCCTCAGAGCGCCGTCTGATCATCCGTCTGATCGAAGGCCTTTTGGATCTGTAATGCGGCCCCTTATTTTTCAGGGGCCGGTTTATGGAGCATCCGGTTACGCCACGGCAGCCCGTCGTTTTTTATTGGCCCTGCAGGCCCTTCAAGTTACCCCCATTGGTTTAAACCCCCTCACCTGGAACTGTGGCTTTGATGCAGGTGAATCCCGCCAGGATCTGCTGAACCTTCAGCAGATGGAAAAAACCCTGGCAGAGCTCCCACGCTCCCAGGCCTGTCTTTTGCATTGGAGCATTGCCAGTGAATTTCTCGGTCGCCAGGGCTGCGCTCAGGCGATTGGGCACACGGTCTTTGAGACCAACAGTTTGCTCAAAGACTTTGTAAGCGGTGCCAACCGCATGGACGGCCTGATTGTACCCACCCAATTCAATCAGAACTATTTTCGTCAGGCCGGGGTGCAGGTGCCGATGGGCTTGGTCCCCGAAGGGGTCGACAGCGAACATTTCAGCCCCGACGGCCCCGGCTTAAAAGTACTGCCCCAGCGCTTTACCTTTTTATTTATGGCCCAGCTCTCCTACCGCAAAGGGCTGGATCTGGTTCTGAAAGCCTTCCTTGAACTCTTTGCAAAACATGATGACGTGCAATTGGTGATTCGCAGTTATCTGCGCGACAGCACCCCCAAAGATCTGGATCAGGTGCGCCAGTTTATTAAAGCGTTCAGAGATCAGGAATTCAAAGGCCAGCAGAACGGGCATATTTATCTGCTCAGCAATGTGGCCGACAGCTATATGCCCGCGCTGTATCGCAGCGCCAATGTTTTACTGGCGCCACACCGTGGCGAAGGCTGGGGCTTGCCCATTTCAGAGGCCCTGGCCTGTGAAGTACCTGTGATTGCCACCGGCTGGGGGGGAATTCATGAATATTTGCAGCCCGATCACGCCTGCTGGCTGAACTATACACTCGAACCCATTCCCCCAGATGTGCCCGACCTGTTTTTAGGCGGACACCTGAAACAGGCCCGCGCAGAAGGGCATCTGCTGGCAGAACCTGATTACCAGCAGTTAAAATATGCAATGTGGGAGATGTATCGCAATTATTTTGTCTACAAAGCCCAGGCCATGCAAGCCCGTGAATTTCTGCAAAAGCATATGTCATGGCAGCAAGCCGCGCAAAAGTTTGTCAAATGGATGGAGACTCAAGCATGAGCCAATCTCAAAATAGCCCCCAATGGATCAAATACAGCCTGATTTCTCTGGCACTGCTGGCTTTGGGAGTGGGTTTCGCCATGAAACTAAAACAATCTCCACCAGCCAGCAAGACAGAAGCCCCCTCTGCACCCGCTACAGCAGAATCGATAGATGCTGGCAGTTTAGAGGGCAAAACAGCGCCCGAATTCAAACTGAAACGTTTTGACGGCCAAGAAGTCAATTTGGCAAACTACCGTGGAAAAATTGTCTTTCTCAATTTCTGGGCCACCTGGTGCGACCCCTGCAAAGAAGAAATGCCCTCCATGCAACGCCTCTACCAGAAAATGCAGGGCAAGCCCTTCGAAATTCTGGCCGTCAGTCTCGACCAGGGTGGAAAACTCGCAGTCGATGCGTTTATGAAAAAAAACAAAGAAGCCTTTACCTTCCCCATTCTCAACGACTCAGAACAAAACACCTCAAAAAAGCTTTACCACACCACCGGCGTGCCCGAAACCTTCATCATTGGTGGCGATGGCAAAGTGGTCAAGCATGTGATCGGAGCTTACGAATGGGACAGCCCCCAGATTCTTGACTATTTCGAAGGCCTGCTCAAAAAACTGCCTCCTGCTGGCAATGTTTAGGCCAAGCTTCAGCAGGCGTTTAAAACGCCTCCCCACTTTCGTGCTCTTGGGCTTATTGGGGTGTACCATGCCCCTGCCCGTGAGCAATACCAATCCCAAAGAAACCATTCTGCCCGACAATACAGGCAATCTGCCTGATTCTACCAGTTTTCAAAGCCGTTTGATTCCGCTTGAGGATATCAGCGCAAAAACAGGAGTTTTTGATGGTAACAGTCTGGCCTATCTGGATCTGAATGCCTGTGGCACCGATCCCCGCTGCACAAACGAACTGACCACCCCGCTCAACCTGCTGGATGTCTATGAATTTGTCTTCAGCAACAATAATCCCGTCTTGGGCCAGTTCCCGATTTTTAACCCCCCTGGCCCAACAGAAAAAGAAAGCCCCTTTCGTCGCATTCACAAAGTAATCGTACCGGATACCTACCAGGCCAATACCATCCGTTCCTCAGAAGATATTGCCGCCAGTCAGTTTCGCATTGAAGCCAGTACACAGGTCCTGAATCTGCCCCTGGTCTCCAAGACAGGAGATCCCACCGTTAATCTCAAAATAAAACAGGCCTGGCTCAATAACCAGGAAATTCAGTATGTTGATTTGGGTTCAGTCCCCTTTTCTGCCAGCAATAATCAATTGGGCGTGGGGCTGATTTATTTTTTACGCAATCACGATCGCACCAACCTGCCCAGCAATCCCGCCCCGATTTTTGATACCTTGCCAGGAGATCTGCTCTACAGCCCGATTCGCCAGGTCTTCCGCGCGGTCTCTGAGAATCAGATTGTCACCCCGGAAGGCGATCCCACCCGGGGAATCCGTTCACAAAAAGAATTGCTTCAAGCCGTCAACCAAGGGGTTCTGCGCCTTGAAGATACAGGGCGATTCTTTAATTACCCGATTCTAACAGACGCCCTCTTACCCGAGCAAAATACAGAAATTTATGGACTGTATCTGAATGCCCTGCAAGAGCTCCCACCTCCCCCCCCTGATGCCCATTACGCACTGTGGACCAGCAATAAAAAACAGGAATACCGGCTGCTCTTGCGTTTTCACGCCACAGGCTCGACCCTACTCGATCTGCAAAATCAACCGCAAAGCCTTTCAGAACCCGTCTTTCGTTTTTCAAAACAGGAAATTGCTGAAATCAGCAAGCTGATTGTCACCCTTGAGACCACGCAGGCCCAAACCCCCTCAAACACCTTACTCTTGGAAAACAGCACACCTTCCAGCCAGGGAAGCTGGACTCTGCGTCCGCCCTTCCAAGAGCGCTATTCCCACCTGCAGGAGGGCAGCTTTATTCTGGCAAACCCCACAGATACACGCTCAGAATACAGCAGCAGCGGTATCTGGTTCGCCAAACGCATCACAGAGAATACAGGTCTGCCGCTCTCTCAGGAGCTGGAAGCAGGTCTTGTGCTTTCAAGCCCACCTGAAGGCTGGATTTACCAAGGCTGGGTACTTTATCAACGCTCTCCTGAAATCTGGCTGCCGACCGGACGTTTTACAAATCCCGCCCAAAAAGACAACTTGTCTCTTTATTCAGGATTTCGAACCGGCTATCCCTTTCCTGGCGAAGATTTTATCAAAAGCGCCCCGGCCAATACGATTTTTCCGTTGAACCTACCCAGTACGGGTGACAGTGAGGTTGCAGTTTCGCTTGAGCCCATTGCAACAGAAACCCAACATCCCTTCCTCCCGCTTTTCAAAGCAGCACTGCCCAAAGGCACCCCCTCTTATACCCATCTCAAACTGCCTCCGAGCAAACCGCAAGAACTGCAGATCACAGCCGAACTGCGCCTTGAAACCCCTTAAACCAAGCCACGATTAATAAAATTATATTGAATATTTATTTGTTTTCTGTTAAATAAAACAAGAGAAACAAGCCTTTTCAGGAAAAGATTGATACGCGGGCTTCTATTTTTTAATAACCCCCCTATGAACTGACCGATATTAAAGAGAGGTTTTCCTATGGACTTCAACCGCCTTGCGAGTGGAGCAGACGCCAGCATCAGCAAGCAGCTGGCAGAACAGCTTCTTTCCAATTCCCTGTTCCGTGATGCGGCTTTTAAAGCCAACCAGCCCAAAGAAGAAAATGAAACAGATAAAACCCAAGCGCCAGTCAATACTGGCTTGGACAATCTGCTCAATGAATTATCCAGCGCCTTGAATCAAGCCATGAATGGCGCTGAGGCCTCTTCAATTCCCACCTCCTCTGGTTTTTACAACCCCCAAAGCATTCAGGATCTTTTAACCCATCCTTTCATGCAAAAAGTATTGCAGCAATTGCCCATGGAAGACGCCCTCGGCATTCAGGTGCTCTTGGGCCAAGTCGATGCAGATGTCGCCGAAAATGTCGTGGACTTGCTCAACGCCCTGCCCTCTTCAACAGTGGCAAAAGTAGAAAGCGTTCTGAAGAATTTAACCCCCGAACAGCTCGAAAAAGGCATCGCCTTCTTTCAAGCCTTGTTTGCTCCCGATGAAGACACTATTTTTCACCAACGTGAAAATGGCGATGTCTACTATAACAGCAGCAATATTGCCGCTGTTTCTGGAGCCGACCTGGATTCGTTCCTGCGTCTTTCCTACTATATCAGCCAACGGGGACAGAGCTTCAGCCATTTTCTGGATGCCAGTACCGAGGTGCTGCAAAAAGGCGATTACGATGATTTTCGCCGCTTTTTGGAAGTGGGCACCCTGGTGCTCTTCCGCAATGAAGACATGGATAAATTCTATGATTTTGGCTCCAAAATTTTGGATAAAAGCCCCAATGACTATGAAGGAAATGCCTTTCAGGTCTATATGACCCTGGCCCATGGCGGCAGCCTGCAAAACTATATCGATATCGCCAATAACTTAGAAACCACAGGCTTTGAAGGCCGCAACAATCTGGTGGATCTGACACGGGTAGTGGTCGACTTTAGAAACCAAGGCTGCTATACCCCCTATCTCTTCCAGATCATGGCTGAAGAAGCCAAAAACGGAGGCGATCTGCGTGAGTTCATGACCAATTATATGGTTGAGCGCGGCATGATCAGCACCAAGCCCGATCCCCGTGCCTCACAATATGATCGAATTGAACGGATTGATGGCGAACCGATGGTGATCAAGAAGGGCGAAAAAGCAGCCCTCTTTGCCCAAGCCATCAGCACCCGCGAAGGGCTCCTGCCCGAAAGCGTACTCTTCTGGAGTTCCAAAGAAGAAGGGCCCCTGATGCATGGCAGCAGCTATCTCGATCTCTCTAAATTGGGAGTAGGTGTGCACCATATTGCCGTCAAAATTGGCAACTATGCCGGTGGCACAGATACCGCGATTAAAACCGTGATTGTGGAAGCCGCTGACGGTCAAAGTGAAGATCTGCCCACAGAAGAAACCACGGTCACAGGGGGCAACACAGAGTCCCAAACCGGCATTGTGCTTCCCGACAACGGCCAGATCAAAATCACCGTAAAACAGGGTGACGCGGGCCTACCTTCGGATCTCTATATGCGCAAAAACGGTCAGAATGAAGAAATCGCTAAAAACGCCCAAAACAGTGCGGGCACAACCGTCACCAAGAATGTGAGTGCCGGTGATCGCCTTGATTTCTTTATTCGCACCAAAATGGGCAATTACAGCTATGACCATGGCACAGACAGTGAAGACTATAACGGCCATGCCTATGCCAAAGTTGAACAAATCGGTGAAAATAAATGGCGGGTCTCCTTTGAAGATTTGCCCGGCAATATGACCGATTGGGATTATAACGATGTGGTCATGGAACTGGAGTTTGAGGCTGCTGCCCAGGCAGAAACAGATTCCGGACTTGACTCAGGCGTAGCAGTAACAGCGTATAGCAGTGAAGAAACCATTCAAATTACGCGCGATGCCTTAAGTGCCTTGAACACGGGCGGAGGAGCCTTCAGTCAATATGCTCAACTGCTGAACGAACGCTATTATAAGGCGCTGGATTCCTTGGTCAGCTATAACCAAGAGTATATGGATAAACTGATCGACAATCTGAGCGATATGGAAAACAAAGAAGACGAATTAAAAGCCTTCTTTGCAAAAGCCTTAACGGATCTGACAGGTGAAGCACCTCCAGCTCCTGAGCCAGCCCCCGCACCCGCACCCGCACCGGCTCCAGCTCCTGAACCAGGACCTGAAAGCACGCCAACGGTTATCCGTCGCGGCGGTTACGGCTAAAAAGATTTAAAAAATCTAGGTACATAGCTTTGCCCCCTGCCTCAAGCAGGGGGTTTTTTCTTGGAATTGCCTGCTAATGAATTTAAAATTAGACTTTAAAGGGTATGCTAAAATAGTTTGAAGTTAACACAAATGAAAATATTTACGATCATCGGAGCCAGGCCCCAGTTTATCAAAGCGGCTGTAGTCTCCAGTGCGCTTGAAAAAGCTGGAGTCCAAGAAATACTGGTTCATACAGGTCAGCATTTTGATGCAGATATGTCGGATATTTTTTTTCATGAGCTGGGCTTAAAACCTCCTGCTTATCATTTGGGCATTGGGGGGTTATCTCATGGGGCCATGACAGGTCGCATGTTGGAATCCATTGAAACACTGTTAATCAATGAAAAGCCAACCTGTGTACTTGTCTATGGAGATACGAATTCAACCCTGGCAGGCGCTTTGGCTGCTGCAAAACTACATATCCCCATTGCCCATGTCGAAGCGGGAATGCGCTCTTTTAATCGCCAAATGCCCGAAGAAATTAATCGCGTACTGGTCGATCATCTTTCAGACTATTTATTTGTAACAAGCGCCAAACCCATCGAATTGCTGGCCCAAGAAGGCATCACACAAGGTGTTCATTGCGTAGGTGATGTCATGTATGACGCGGTCTTAACCTTTACTGCGCTGGCACAAAAATCTCAAATTCTCAGAAGATTAAAGATTAAAGCAAAAAAATATGGACTCGTGACATTACACCGCGCCGAAAACACAGACTCCCCAGAACGCCTCAAACTTTGGTTAAACCAGTTGGAACGGCTTGCTCAAGATTTAGAACTGGTGTTTACAGTTCATCCCCGTACTTCAAAAGCAATTCAAAGCATACACCCTGATTGGCATCCTAAGGGAATACTTTTAGTTGAACCCCTCGGCTATCTGGATATGCTAGCCCTCCAAAGTCAAGCCAGCTTGGTTATAACAGACAGTGGCGGATTACAAAAAGAAGCGCTTTATGCCAATACTCCCTGTCTGACCCTACGCAAAGAAACTGAATGGGTAGAAACCCTAGAGTGCGGATGGAATCAATTGATAGGAAATAATCCAGAAGAACTTGTTTCAAAGGCCAAAATCCTCATGAATTCCTGTGCTGAGGCACAAGCACCTCAACTCTATGGAGACGGCACAGCCTCAAAAAAAATTGTAGCAATACTCACTAAATGAACCCTCGTCCTCATATTCTGATGTTGGGCCAGTATCCCCTCGAAACCTTGGATTCAGCCCCCAAAATACGCACTTGGTTTCTCTGGAAAGCATTAGAACAAATCGCTGAAGTAACCTTTGTTACGGGAACCAGAAAAAGCCGTCGCGCCCCTCTGATTAAATTAATCAGACAAGGCAACCTTAAGAAATTTGATGCTGTTTATCTGGAAGCGGCAACCTCTACCAGTATGGAAATAGATCTCTTACTTTTATTCCTACTGAAATCAGCAAAAATTCCAATTGGGATTTATATTCGAGATGCCTATCCTCTATTTGGGCTCAGTCCGGTGACAAATCTTAAGGAATTGCTTCTAAATTGGGCTTGGTACATTTCCCAATGGTTCTACCGTCAAGTTGCAGATATATTATTTTTTCCAACACAAAGTTTAGCTGATTGTTTTGATTTTAAAAATAAACAGCTCTTGCCTCCAGCATCCCAGACCAACTTAGTTAAAAGTATTTACCAAGGACCTTTTGATACCCTATTCTTTGCCGGAAATCTAAATCAAGAAAATGGTTGGTCTTTTTTAAAAGAAACGATGGAAAAAATTTACAGGGTTCAACCCTCCATACGTTTGTTAGCCTTAACACCCACACAACTCGAAGATAATTATCCTTGGCTTGAAATTCGCAGAGGTGTTCTAAAAGATATTCTAGATGACTTACCGCGTATTGCTGCAGCTCTTATTCCTCGCCCACAAACTGCATATAATAATCTAGCCATCCCTGTAAAACTTATGGATTATTTTTCTTTGGGTTTGCCCGTCATTTCAACTCCCTGTCTTGAAACAGCCAAAATTATTGTAGACAACAATCTTGGCATAGTCTCTGCTCCAAATGAGTTTGATAAGGCCTCACTCTACCTTATACAGGACAGAGACAAAAGAAATGAAATTTCAAGTAATATTATTCAAAATTTTCTATCTTCGAATAGCTGGGATAAAAGAGCTTCTGATTTATTGTCTATCCTTCTACAAACCCAAGATAGATTTTCCTCCAAAAGAATGGATTGACCTGTTAAAAAATTTTCTGTTCAAATTACTTAAAGTTGAAATCGATCACACAGAAAATTTAAAATTACGTTTTAGCTATCTATAAATCTACGTAACCACAATTCTAAATTGATAATTTTCCAAATCATTTGAGATATATCGTCAGATTTTCCACTTACCCATTGCTCATAAGCTTCAAGTACCCGTTTTCCATTCCAATAATGTCTCTGTTGAAAACGAGAATCGTTCAAAATTTCTCTTACAAAGGGTTGAAGTGTTTGCCTTAGCCAAGTTTGTTGTGGGACCACAAACCCAATTTTAGTTTTTCTCCATTGGATTTCAGAAGGCAAGATACTTTCCATCGACTGCCGCAAAATCCACTTGGACCAACCTTTTTGAATTAAGTAAAATTCAGGCAAGGAAAAAACAAATTGCACCAATCGATAGTCAAGAAATGGAACTCTTGCTTCTAATGAAAAAGCCATAGAATTTCTATCTTCATATCTTAATAATTGGCTAAGACTTGAATCAAGCAGGTTATAAAGTTCATTTTTAAGAATTTTCGGATAAGAATATTTATAATTTTCAGCTCGCTTCTGGCTGTAAATTTGAAGAAACTCTTTATTGAGATAGGGCCTCATAAGGGTTCTACTTTCCCAATTATGAATCAAACGAGGAAAAAACATACGCCCAAAGCGTCTCATCGTTTGCAGAGGAGCACTGAATATTTCAGGAGCAACCTCGCCATACAAACGGCTCCAATTCATTTCTCGCAATAAATCTGCCCAAAAAAAACTATGAAAGCCATAACCGGCAAGAACTTCATCAGCTCCTTGGCCATCTAGCAATACTGTAATCCCCTTGTTTTTAGCCGTTTTCATAACCATCCACTGGGCAAAGATGCTTAAACTAACAAAAGGTTCATCTTGATAGTAAATAAGTTTTTCAAGATCTTCCATCAAACTATTTTCATCAGGAAATACAAAATTTCTGTTTGCTCCTGTATTATTAAGAACAAACTCCATAAATGGACGCTCATCAATATTATTTTCTTCAAAGCAAGCAGAAAATGTCTCTTGTTTATATAAAGAAGATTTTTTTTCTTTACTCAAAAGTTGGTTCGTCATACAAACAATGGATGACGAATCTAATCCACCACTAAGACAAGTGCCAATGGGAACATCACTTCTCATTCTCAAACGAATGCTATCAGCAAACAGAAATCGAAATTCATCTACAGGATCAGAATAACTCAAAGCAATGTCCTGGACCGTTGCTAAATCCCAATAACGCCATACTCTTTTATTTTCACGATCAATCGCCAATGAATGAGCAGGTTCTAACTGAAAAATTTCTCTTATAAATGTTTTATCTTGATAATTTGCAAAATTATGATTTAAATATAAAAAAACAGATTCATTAGATATATTTAAATCCAATTCTTTTATGGCACATATCGCTTTCAATTCTGAAGCGAAATAAAAACAACCATTTAATATGGAATAATAAAATGGTTTAATTCCAAAACGATCTCTACTGCAAAATAATTGCTTACGTTTTTCATCCCAAATTGCAAAGGCCCACATCCCATTAAATTGGTTAACACAATCGGCACCATACAATTGATAGGCAGCCAAAATCACTTCAGTATCGGTTTCTGTTTGGAAAATAAAACCTTTTTCTTTAAGATCTTGTTTAAGTTCTATATAATTATAGATTTCACCGTTATAAACAATCCAATAACGCCCATCGGCGCTAGACATCGGCTGATGTCCAGCCTCAGATAGATCAATAATAGACAACCGTCTATGCGCCAAACCAATTGAATCATTCAAATAAAGGCCATCATCATCAGGACCTCGATGTTGTATAGCAAGAGCCATTATTTCCAATTGAGAAGGGTCTATAGAACCTCCATTTAATTTAAAAACCCCGGCAATTCCACACATACGTAGTTACTCAATAATCCTTGAATTTAAAAGCTTTCTATTTTGCAATAGGTACTTATGGCTTTATTACAGTTCTTTTAAAACTCTCATAAAAAATAAATTTAGTAATCGCCTTAATATACTAATCAGGCCCTTCGATATATGATTTAACAAAGCAAAATTTTTCTTCTTATCTCGAAAGCAAATGCCTTTAGCTCTGTAATACTGACATTCATGATACTCCTGCGGTAAGATGATAGCAAAACCAGTCAAAAACTTTGGAGATTGAAATGTATGGGTACCCCTGAAAGTACTTTTGTTGTTGCAACGGTTATCACCCTGATTCTAACTGCGCTGGTAGCAGGCTCAACTTTTCTAGCCCGTATTGGCAAAGTCAAAGGCGAATAAGCCCTTTCATTGAAACACTTGAAGCTCTGAACAGACTTCCTCCCTCATGCAGAGGGCAAAACCGTTTCATGAGAGCGTTTCAACAGCCAACTGGCAAACGCTTCGGAGAATTTAAAATTCTGATTCTGAAAAATTTCTGGTTGGCTGTTGATGTAGTGTAAGAAAAAATAGATATCCCTTTCACTGATATTGCGAAAAATCTGACGCATGGGACGGCCCTTATAAGGACCTTGTGAAGGAGCGGGAAACTGGGCGACCAAATCAATACAGGCCCGCACATCCTCCATTGCTTTTTCCATAAACAAACGCTCAACTTCTTCTGGCGATTTACCGGTTGCGAGCACCATCGCTTTTTTCTGAACCGTCAGAAAACGAATATTCTGTTTATAAAGTGGGAAATAGTTCAGCGCAGGAACTTCTGGGAAAGGCTCTGTAATCACTGTTTTATGCGAACGCTTCAAAACCCAGCTTGCAAAGGCCTCGGAAAATTTGAATTGCTTGTCTTTAAAGGCCCCAGGATGCGCCTGAACATAATGCAAAAAGAAATAAACATCCTGCTCACGACTATTTTTAAAGAGATAGGCCATGGGAATGCCCCGGTACGGCCCTTCTTTGGGATCAGGTAATTTTTGCACCATTTTAATGCATTTACGCAAATCTTCCAGCGCTTCCTGTAAAAAGCGCGCCTCTAGATCGTGCTCTGAACCCTCAGAGGGAAGAGGGTTCTTTTCAAAGCTCAAAAAGACAATGCCCTCTTTCAGCAAAGGCCCATATTGAACAGGGGGAACAGGCGGCACCTGATCCAAAAGACTGCTCTCAGCAACGGGCGCAGCAGCCACAGGGGCTGGCGGCGGTGAAGAAGAGTGAACAGAACCCACAGGGCGCGCCTGGGGCTGAGAGGGCAAAGGTTCATCTTCAAAATCCTGATCTTCCATTTCTTCAGCGCGTGAGGAAGATTTTTTCCCCCATCGGTTGATCATGCCCACCATGCGATTGCCGACCTTTTTCACCCCTCCCACCACAGAAGCAGAAAGTTTATCCCCGATTTGACGGATATTATCGCCAATTGAATCTGCCGCAGTTTTCACATTTTCAGCGGTTTCATCGATTTTTTCGGCAATGTCTTTGATATTGGTCTTGAGTTCAGTGGTTTTATGGCTGTTGCCAGAATTTAAACTTCGTGTGCGTGAAGGCATTTCAGGCTGTTGTTCGGCCTGTCGGCGGGCCGCCTCAGCAGCTTCCTCGCGTTTCTTTTTTTCATCTTCAGCAGCCAGTTCATTGTAGCGACGGGCCCTTTGAATACTCGGTTTATTGACACGGGTAATCTGTACTTTGGGCTTGGCTTCGACAACAGGCTTGGCAGAGACCGGTGAAAGATCCGCAGGTGTAATCACTGACAAAGGCGGAAGATCACCATAAACAGGCCCTTGAACAGGTGGCGAAGGATCCTCTAAATTCTCAAGATCTTCTACCATATGCATTTCCTGCGGCTCAAGCAAAACCTCTTCTTCAAAGTCCTCGCCCAAGGAATAGGAATCCTGAGAGATCACCGCATCGGCAGCACTCCAGTCACGATAATACTGAGGCCCCGAATCTCCACGCAGGGAACGGGGAGGACGTTTCTGCTCTGCCATAATCTGCCCTTGCCTTTTCTAAAAATCGGAAAAGTTTTCGCTATAATCAGTATATCAGAGGTGATCTAAGCGTCCTGCCAAACCGCTGGCCGTTTTTCGAGAAAAGCTTGAAGCCCTTCACGCGCATCGCGGGTATGCAAATTTTGGGAAAGCATGCCCTTGAGATAAGGCAGCGCCTGGTGAATATCCATTTCTGACATGGTATAAAAGGCTTCACGCCCCAACTGTAAGGTTTTGGCACTTTTGGTACTGAGTTTCTGTACCAATTCAGACACCTTGAGATCCAGTTCTTCAGCAGGCACAGCATAATTGATCATGCCCAATTGTTCGGCTTCATGGGCAGAAATTTTGTCACCGGTAAAGATCATTTCCAATAATTTTTTGCGGCTCATATTGCGAAACAAAACAGGCATGATCATCATCGGAAACAGACCAATCTGAATTTCAGGCGTTCCAAAACTTGCATTTTTAGAAGCCACAACTAAATCACAGGCCAAAGCCAAACCAAACCCACCTCCCAGGGCAAAACCATTGACCCGCGCAATCGTGGGCTTATTGAGCTTCATCAAAAGTTCAAAGAGTTGCAAAAGACGCTCACGAAAGGCGTGTTCATCCATACTGGCCTGGGTTTCATTGTAAAAGCTGTCAATATCTGCACCGGCACAGAAAGATTTCTCGCCAGCTCCTGTAATCACCACCACCCGTGCAGCATGATCTGCCTGCGCCTTTTGCAACGCCGCTAAAAGCGCATCCAACAAGGGAATGCTCAAGGCATTCAAACGCTGGGGGCGTTGAAGGGTCAGCCAGGCGGCTTTTTCTTTCAGGGTATAAGTGACGAGTTCTTCTGTCATGATCTTTCCTACCAGTCTTTTTGATCTGATTTTTTGGCATTCAAAAGTTTTTCAAGGTCTTCAAGCGGACGTGTCAGCAAATCCTCAGGCGTCAGCGCATTGTCTTGGGATTGAAAACGCTGAAAAAACTGTCTTGAGCGGTTCTCTTTTTCATTTTCCTCCATCGACTGCAGAAATTTTTGAACTTCCTGATCACTGAATTGATTTTGCGCCTGAGATCCTGATTGTCCTTGTTCTTGCGGTTTGGAGCTGCCTTGTCCTTTGGGCGGAGCAGAGGATTTGGGCTGGGGTTTTCCTGAAGACTTATTTTGCTGATTCTTGCCCTGCTGCTCTTGCTGAGGAGTTCCCTGATTCGCATTTTGTTCTTGCAAAGCCTGAAGCTGGGCCTGCACGAAATCCCGGTTCTCTTGTGCCTGACTGTCCTCAGGGTTGATGGCCAAAGCTTTTTGATAGGCCTCTAAGGCCTGCTGCCAATTCTGTTGGGGATCAGCCCCCTGATGCCCCTGGCGGTAATAGCTATTGCCCAGGTTATACCAGGTTTGCGCCAGCTCACGGGGATTGCCATCTAAACTCAAGGCCCGGCGATAGGCCTCACTGGCCTGATCATATTTTTTCTGCTGGTAAAGCGCATTGCCCTTATTATAATAAAGACGCGGTTCAGAAG
This sequence comes from bacterium (Candidatus Blackallbacteria) CG13_big_fil_rev_8_21_14_2_50_49_14, assembly GCA_002783405.1. Taxonomy (NCBI): domain Bacteria; phylum Candidatus Blackallbacteria; species bacterium (Candidatus Blackallbacteria) CG13_big_fil_rev_8_21_14_2_50_49_14. Next base: position 142,786 of record PFGG01000075.1, read on the forward strand.
GAGCCGCTTGAATCCCCTGTTCAAATGCCTGAAAACTTTGTTCGTATTTTTTTTCACGGTAGGCTTTTTGAGCTGCACGATCCGCCAGAAAGGGGGCCCAAGGCCAAATCCAAGCACTTTGCAAAAGAAAAAAGCAGCCAACAACCATTCCCTGCCGTAAAACACCCCTTAAAAGACGGGGAAAAATCCATCGCGAAGACATACGTTCAAACCACTCCACACTCAAAACTTTCAATCGCTCTATTATTTTCGCAAGCAGGAACTCCCACCCCCACAAAAGCAAAGCCAACCCCAAATACCATTGGAAGCGTTCCTCATAGCTGCGCAGTTCTGTTCCTGAACCCGTTCCAAGCGGCAACTCACGTCGCACCCTGTCCAATTCACGCAAAAGCCGCAAAGGTTGTTCCACATGCGCATAAGCCCCCCCGCCTGCGCTGGCCATGCTTTTCAGCACCCCCTCATTGAGACGGGTGACAACGGGTTCCCCCTGATATTGTTTATAACCGACCGAGCCCCAATTGTCATTGGCTTCAGGAATTCTCGCTCCGCCTGTGGTGCCCACCCCCACGGTAAAAATTCGCGTGCGGGCTGAACGCAATTTTTTAACGGCCTCAACGGCATTGCCCTCATGGTTTTCGCCATCACTGAAGATGATCAAGACTTTCCCACGCTCAGAGCTGCGCTCAAAGCGCTCTTTGGCAAGTTGGGTCAAGGCAGGAATATTGGTACCCCGTGAAGGCAACATGGCTGGGTCGATATCTGTTAAAAGCGTATCCAATGCTGCATAATCATTGGTAAAGGGCACCACTGAAAAAGCTTCTCCTGAAAAAACAGCCAGCCCCACCCGATCATTGCTTAAACGGCTCAAAACCTGACGAATCATCTGCTTGGCTGCTTCCAGGCGATTGGGATACAGATCGGCAGCCTTGCTACTGTCTGAAATATCCAGCGCCATGAGTAGATCAATTCCTTGATCCTGGCTTTCAGCCAAAACAGGTGGTCCTTGAGGACGGGCCAAAGCGATCACCAGACAGGCCAGAATCATCAAGTGCAAGCCCAAGGGTAAAAGATACTGTAAGCGCAGGGGTTGAAAGCCTTGTCTTGGCCAAAGATCCTTTGCCACCCAAGTTTCAAAAGCAGTGTGCTGCTGCTTGCGATAGCGAAAACCCATCCAAAAAAATAAAGGAAAGGCCAAAAACAAAACCAGCACGGCGGGATAAGCAAGCCGAAGAAAGCCCAGATGCAGACTGACCCATCCTGTCAGCACCAAAAGGGTAAAAACAAGGAAGTACCTTTGCACTAATCGCATCGCCACCTCTCCAGCCCTGGGGTACAATGAAGCACGATGTATCTTTCTAGCCGTTCAAATCCAAAAATTAAATATATACGTAGCTTACACCAAAAAAAGCATCGCGATCAGCAGAATGAGTTTCTGATTGAAGGTCAAAATCTGGTTGAAGAAGCGTTACAAAGCAACTGGCCGCTGGTTCAGGTGCTTTATCTATCTTCGGTTTCACGCCCCGAGGCAGCTGCTGGAGTTGAATGTCTGGAAGTTTCTGCAGAGGCCATGGCCTGGGCCAGCACGCTTGCTTCACCCCCTGATTATCTGGCGGTCGCAAAGCAACAGGCTATTCCCACGCCCCAACATTGCCACCCTTGTATTTTGGTGACTGCTCCCCTGCAAGACCCGGGCAATCTGGGAGCACTGCTGCGCTTGGCTGATGCCATGCATCTGACCGGCGTCTGGGTGGTGGGTTCTGGAGTTGACCCGTTTCACCCCAAGGTGATTCGGGGCGCCATGGGCTCAGCCCTGCGTGTGCCCATTCGGATCCTGGATTCCAGCAAAGAGCTGCTCCAATTGAAAGAACAGGGCTGGCAACTGCTCGCCACAGATGCGCATGGAAAAGCCTCAAGTTTTTCGCTTGCCTTTCCTGAAAAAACAGCTCTGCTCTTGGGCAGTGAAGGGCCTGGTCTGCCAACTGAACTGGCTGAACTTGCAGATCTGAGCGTGCGGATTCCGATCCACACCCAGGTTGAATCTCTGAACGTGGTGACTGCTGCCGCCATGTTACTGCATGAATATTGCCGTCAATACCCCTTGGAAACACAGCGATGAATACGCCCCACGATGATCCCCGTGAAATGAGTTTTATCGGGCATTTGTCCGAACTACGCAGGGCACTTGTCATTTCTGCCGTGGCAGTTCTTGTGGGGGCCATGGTTGGATTCTATTACCACAGTTGGTTTTTACAAACCCTGATGGGCCAGATCCCCGATGTGCGCTTCGTGATAGTTTCTCCTGCTGAAGGGCTCAGCGCCGTCTTGCGCCTCTCCATTCTGCTGGGACTTTTTCTGGCTCTGCCCGTTATTCTGCGCGAATTTTTCTGGTTTATTGGCCCCGCCTTTACACCCCGTCAACGTCTGCTGCTGATACCCGTTACCCTGGCGAGCTATGTGCTTTTTGTTTTAGGGGTTCTGTTCTCCTATGGCACACTCTTGCCTCTGGGGGTGCGTTTTCTGATTGGATTTACTCCCCCAGGCATTCAGCCCATGCTCTCGATTGGACGTTATATTGATTTCAGTACCACTCTACTATTTGGTACCGGCCTGCTCTTTCAGGTTCCTGTTCTGATGCTGGTTCTGGCTCTGCTGGGCGTCGTCAGACAAATTCAATTAAAAACGCGGCGTAAATATGTCTATTTTGGCAGTTTTGTCGTGGCAGCAGTGATTACACCCTCTGTCGATATTCTGACCCAGTCCCTGCTGGGGGGAACCCTGATTTTTCTGTTTGAATTGGGCTTGATTCTGATGGGCTTTGCCGAACGCTTACATGGAAAAACAGGCTCAAAAGAAGAGGCGTTCGAAGAAGAAGACGTCAAATAATTGGCTTCAATCGGCCAACATCTGAAAAATACCACTTTCCTGAGACAGATAGGATAACGAAAAAAAAGCAACATGTATTGGATTCCAATTATCCTGTTCTTTCACAAAACGCAGCATATAATTAAAATTTAAGCGAATACTGGGATTTAATTGCCAAGCAACCCCCACCACACTGCGGTTTTGATTCAGCCCCTCATTTAAATCAAAGAAAAACTCACTCGAAACAAAAGGCGTCCACACCCGATCCGGCGTATCAAAACTAAAGGCCAACCTGTTGCGATAGCGCCAACGCTGTTCCTGAGATCGGATTCTGTATTCAAGGCGTTGACGGTTGGCCCAGCTCAACCAGGGAAGCAAACGTCCTCTTAAGAGGGGTTCGAACTCCAAACGATGTTCTTCGACAAACTGATGCTCAGGCAAGCGCTGATTCGCAGCCTGGGTGAAATGGGTTGCCACACTGAAATTGGGAGTAACCTCCCAAATTGGCCCCAAACGCCACAGCAATTGGTGCATTTCAGGAAAAACAGGCCCCTCCTGTAACTCTGTATAGACACGAAAGCGATCGGGAATGAAATCATGCCAACCCAACTTCGCTTCTGGCTCAGAAGTCAGCGTCAATTGAAACTCACTGGCCAGCCAAATTTCAGATTTAAAAGTCTGTGCTTGAGCAGCTGAGCAGCCAAAACTGAAACTGAGACAGAGAAAAATCAGGTTGCAAATTGGGGAGGCCTTCAAAATTGAACGCTTCAGTGTTTCTGTACCAACCATTTTTGATAATTTTCATAGACAAAGGGTTGAACAGGCTTTTTAAAAATTTCAATCGGTGTGCCCACAGGGACATGGCTGAAAACCCATTTGGCACCCCCAATATTTAACCACTCCCCATCTTTCTGAACCCATTTATTGCTGAGTCTTAAACAGCCATGAGAGGCGGGCGTGCCCAATAAATAAAGATAGGATTCGCCAACCAGCCCATGGTTGCCATATTCAAAGCTGAAATTGGGCACAAGAATGGTGGTCCAAAAGGGCATGACCGATTCATAAAGCGTCGATTTCGGCGAGGCGATTTTGGGCCCCAGCTTAAAACGGCCTGTGGGTGTAATTTTACCAGGCGCCGCACTGGAGGTGAGTAAACGCTGAACAATTTCACCTTTATAGGTGATCAGATAATACTGACGCTGAGGGGCATCCGCAGACATAGAATGGTAAATATTCACCCAAACATGCCAATCCTGGGGATTTTTCTCAAAATCAGAGTCTGTTTCACGCGGAAAAACCGTCGCCGGAAAGGGTTTGCTGTAAACCCGCAGATTGCGGGGTGCAACTCCCGGATATTGAAGCTGCACGCGTAAATCCTTGCGACCAGGGGATTGAAAAATAAGCTCGGCTTGCGTCACACCACTGGCAGGGATTTTAAAGCGTATCTTTTGTTTAGACAAAGGCATTTGATTATAGCCAAGATCGGCATAGCTGATCTCTCCTTCAAGAGGAAAAGCAGAAGCTGGAAGAGAAGCTGCATTTTCAAGCGAAATACGCAAAGAACTGCGCACTCCTTCTGTAAAATCAGGCAATTCTACTTTTAAACTCAATTTCAAAGGCCCAGAGGTCGGGGTTGAACTGGGCAAGGGTGTAAAAACAGGAAAGGGCGTTGGACTGGGGCTTTGAATGGGTTTTGGGGTGGTAGAGGGAATAATTTCGGGGTAATCGCTTAAATCTGGAGAGGGAACAGGCTCATAGGGTTGAGCCCAAGCAGGAAGATAAAATGATGTTAAAAGTACGCTTGCTGTGATGGCAAGAAAAATTCGCATGTAAGGGTTCCAATCGTCAGGGATAAAGTGTGATTTTCTCTAGCTCAAGAGGTTATTCTTTTACCTTTCTCATGATGGTACAATGCGCAGGGGATGTCAATCAGATAGTCAGGCAATTCCCGGGAATTCTGACAAAATGGAGCAATTGATGGGGCACGGTCTGGATTTGGCCTTTAGCATGGTTTCACCCATGATTTTTGGTCTTTTTTTTGGATTGTATCTGGACAAAGTCCTGCATACCCAACCGCTCTTCATGCTGAGCCTTACCCTGTTGGGAATCGCAACAGGATTTTGGAGCATTTTGAAGCAAGCGTATGGAATTCGCCCCGCCTCTGAAGACACTGCAAAGATCGAAACTGAAAATAAAACGCCTCACGAAAACAAAGATCCTTAAAACTTGGGCTTGAATCATAAAACAGGGACAGACGGGGTAAAGATATGGCACGCGGAGATATAGATGAGCGCATTCTCAAACAGGCCTTAATTGAGCGTGGCCTGGTAGAAGCCTCAGCCCTTGAAAATCTGGTCAATGAGCAAAAAGAACGTTTTCAAACCGTCCAAAAAACCTTGCCTGGTTTTTCTTTTCTGATCAATCTCGATAAACATTCCCTCGAAATTCGGGACACCATTTCTGGAGAGCTGAAAAAATCACTGGTTCTCAACGCAAAGGCCGAAGCCTATGATCCAGATAACTGGGAAACCTGGGGCAGTTCCCCCCTGCTCGCCGACAAAACAGATGGCACCCTGACCACACGCCAGGAAAGGGGCCCGCTCAATATCTACGGTCTGATTACTTTTCCTGAAGGAAGCTATCTCTATAATAATGGCCGTCTGGATACCGAGTTTCTGGGGCTGAGTGACCATGCTTACTTTAATGGGCTTTACAAAGGAAAACCCACAACCGCGCCCTATGACCTCTTTCTTTCCCGCGATCATTCACAACTCTGTATCACGGATCGGGGTGCTGGCACCTTGCGGATTATTTCCACAACCGACTTCAGCGAAAAAGGCCCCTTTTCGATCCGCGAGCCGGGCAGCAACCTGAGCCTCAATCTTGCCCAGGATACCGCACACAAACGAATTTTTATTACCGACAATCAAACCTCTAACCTCTATATCCTTAACCAGGAGACGATGAGCATCGAAAGACAACGGGTCGGTTTAGGGGTTCTGGGCAATATTTTACTGACCCCCGACAGTCAGCACCTTTACCTGCTCACCCTAAAACCCAATCAAAATCTCGTCTATTTAAATACCCACAGTTTTTCCCAGGAAAAAACCGTGAAGTTAAAAGGGGATCTGTTTAAAGCCAATAGCAGTGACCCCGCCGATCTGATGGCCCTCTCCCCAGATTTAAAACAATTGCTGGTCATGAGCTATTTGAATGACCCCACCCCCTTCACACCGATTATCAGCGTGCTGGAAACCGACGGCGTAAAAACAGTCAGACGCTATTCAATCAAAGAAGAGGGCAAACCCAGTCAAATCGCCTTTGCGCATAAAAACCCATTTTTGGAACATGCCCGCCGTCTGGAGGACATGCTGGTCGATGCCCGTTTAATTGAACCGCGCGCGCTTTGGGAACTCAAACGGGAACTCAGAGAATTGGAAGGTCTTGAACCCGAAGAAGAAAATACAGGCAGTTCACGTGGCAAAGAGTCTGCTGAAGAACCTGAAGCAGCCGACAAAGAAGAAGTTCAGGAAACAGCCCCCGAAGAAACACCTGAAGAAAAAACAGACGAACCTGAATTTTTAGAAATAGAACAGCATATTATTGATATCGCCGTCCTGCGCAAAGATCAGCAGAACAAAGATGAACTCAATCTGACCCCCAACAAAGCCCCTAAAATTGATCTGCCTCGAGAAGCCCTCGATGAAATCATCGATATTATGGTGCAAACTTTTCAAAAACAGGTTGACGAAGAAATCAGCGACTACCCCGATGTCATGTCCCGCCTGCGCGAAGAAGCTGAAAAAGTACGGCAAGAACTGGAAAACTTTGATTCTGTGATTGTACAGGTCGCCGATCTGTTCGAAGGCAAGTCCTTGCGCACAATTATTCTGCGCGAAGCAATCGTGATGATGCTGGACCTGAAAGCATCGATCAAAGAAGCGGGTGTGCGCACCGTTCCCACCCATTGCCCCAATTGCCGTCAACCCCTCTTGGGCAGCTGGGATTGCGAAGCCTGTGGCTTTGAAATTGACAATGCTGAACGCTCTTTTAAACGCAGAACCGCCTCTGCCGAGGCCACTGCCAATTTGGCCCGCGGTCAGATCCTGGTTCCAGACCCTCTGGGTTTGCGAATTCTACAACTGAATCCGTTTAAATTTGTAAGCTGGAACCTCGACCCCGATCAACTCTCCTGTGATTACCCCGTAGACTGTCTGATGCTGCCCAACAATAACCTGCTGCTGGTGGATAAAGACGGGCATAAAATCATGGAGATCGGCAGCCGGGGCAAAATTTTCTGGACCTTTGATGCCCATGCCTCTGCCCGGCATCGTCTGAATGAGCCAGTTCGCATTACCTATCGTTTTGAAGATGACCATTCCTTACGCTACCTGATCGTAGACCAGGGCAATCACCGGGTTTTTGAAACCGATAAGAACCACGAAATTCATTGGGAATTCGGCGTTCAAGGCGAAGAAGGGGAGCATGGAAAATATCTCGATACGCCCAGCGATATTCAATATACCCATGACAATACCTACCTGATCGCAGATACTGGCAACCACCGCGTGATTGAAGTCAAAGGCAGCACGATTGAACGGGAATGGGGCGAAAATCTGGGGCTCAAATCGCCGACCTGTGCTCAACGCCTGCTCAACGACCACACCCTGATTCTCGATGCCGGCAACTACCGTTTACTTGAACTCGACAGCCAGGGCCAAATCCTACGCGAATCGACCTATTTTACCCGCGAAATTGACGAGGAATTCCGGGTGGTGCATCCGATTAAAATGATTCGCCTGCTCAATAAAGACATTTTGATCATGGACGAAGACAAGCTGATTCAGGTCATGCTCAATCACAACAAGCTGGTTTGGTACTCCAAACTGGATGATCTGGCTTTCCAACCCCAGGTACAGGAAGGCGAGGTGGTCATTGATGAGTTTGGCAATGAGCGGCGAATCTACAAAGTCATCGATCACGGTGAAATGAAACCCGTACGCCTATCGCAAAAAATCAATTTCAAACGCATGCAGAAACTGATTTCAGCACGGCTCTCCAGTGCTTTAAAACCCGGCGAAGAAGAAGATCCCGATAAAATGAGTTCAATGGCTGCCGATCGCCTGCGCAGCCTCTTGGCCAACCGCAAAGCCGAACAGGCCAAAGCGATGCAGGAACTCAATCTTGAAACCTTCCAGCCTTCGGCGATTTTTCAGAAACCTGATCTGGAACTTCCCAATATCCGCCGTTACTGTATTGATAAACACCACAATGCCTTGATTCGAATTAACCGCAAAGGCGAAGTCAAATGGCACTATGGCTTTGAGGTGGGGCAAACCCTCTCTCGCCCTTTTCATATTGCCGAAACCAAGCGAACACTCCTGGTCTCTGATACGGGCAATAACCGCGTGCTGGAAATCTCCAAGGCCGATAAGGAAGTGATCGCCGACTTCAAAGGGCCCGCCGACGCTCCACTTTCTGGCCCCCGCAGCGCCAACCGCACGGCGATGGGCAAAACACTGATCGCCGATCAGAAAAACAAACGGATCATTGAACTCGATGCCCGTGATCGCATCACCTGGGAATTCAGCAAAGCCAGCCATATCTCTTCTCCCCAATATGCTGAAGAAATTGAAAGTGGAGACGTGCTCTTTGCCGATTCTATGCTCAACAGTATTCGTCAGGTCGACCGGGAGGGCAATCTACGTTGGTCTTACGGCAGTCGCATCAAGGGAACGGGTCCGGGGCAGCTTTTCGCGCCTGAATTCGCAACCCGTTTGAGCAATGGCAATACCCTGATCGCAGATACCCGCAACAACCGGGTCGTAGAAGTGGAAATGAATGGTTCACTGGTTTGGTCCTATGAAGGACGTGGCCGGCAGAAAATCCTCAATCCCACCCGCTGTGAGCGCACAGAAGAAAACACGACCTTGATCATATTCAATAATAACCGTGAAGTGATCGAAGTCGATGCCAAAGGAGAAACGCTCTGGTATTTCCGCATGGGCAACGATGTGTTTCTCCCACCTGTACAGGGCATGGGCAGCAAGCAATTGGTTGAAAAACTCAGCACCTACTACAATCCGATTGAAAAACGCCTGATTCGCATGGCCGAGAAAGACGGCATGAAAGGGGTCGAAGTGCATGTCGCCATGCTCGACAATGTTCAGATGAAATCGGTGCGCGCCTCCTTGGTGCTGATGGCCCTTGAAAACTCTGGCACCGTGATCAAAACCTTTCCCACCCCCGAAGAAATTCTGGCCGATAAATTTGGGAAATTTATGATCGTGGCCTTTATTCTAAACCCCGGAATCAGCCTTGAAACACTTGAAGCCGACGTATTCACCATTGCGGAGATAGAATCGGTCAAAGTGGAAGCGATCCATTTTGAAGATGCTTCCGCTCCAGGAGCCGGTAAATAAAATGCAAACCCTTGATTTAATCGTGATCGTGCTCTATTTTGCAGGAGTGGCTGCGATTGGCTATTTTTCAAGCCGCAAAAGCCTGACGGATAGCAAATCCTATTTCCTCGGCGGGAGTGGGGTGGGTTGGATGGCAATTGGCGCCAGCCTCTTTGCCAGCAATATTTCTGCCGAACATTTTATTGGCTTGGCGGGCAGTGGTGCAGCGGGAGGTCTGGCCGTAGGCCAATTTGAATGGTTGGCTTGCTTAATCCTGATTCTGCTGGGCTGGCTTTTTGTGCCCTTTTATTTGCGCACAGGCGTGTTTACCATGCCTGAATTCTTGGAATTGCGTTTCAATCGCCAGTGCCGAACCTATCTCTCTGCGATTTCTTTAATCGCCTATGTCTTTACCAAAGTCAGTGTCGCCGTTTACGCAGGCGCTTTGGTGCTTAAAACCATTTTGGGCTGGGATATCTGGCTGGGAGCAATTGTTTTAATCGTAGCCACGGGTGCCTATACGGTTTTTGGCGGACTTCGGGCGGTGATCTATACCGATTTTTTTCAGGCTTTTGTTTTGATTGGCGGGGGGCTGTTTTTAACGGTGGCGGCCATCAGCCAGGTCGGCGGACCTTCGGTTCTGTTTCAGAAATTGCCCCTGGGTTTCTTTAATCTTTGGAAAGGGGTTTCACACCCCGACTTTCCCTGGACCGGCATCCTTTTTGGGGCACCTATTTTGGGAATTTGGTATTGGTGCACCGATCAGATGATCGTACAACGCACCCTGGCGGCCAAAAATATTTCAGAAGCGCAAAAAGCGACACTTACGGCAGGTTTTCTCAAGCTTTTACCTGTTTTTATCCTGGTTTTACCAGGTATGGCCGGGCATGTGCTTTACCCCCAGGTCAAACCCGATGAAATTTACGTCACGCTCGTTCACAATCTCTTGCCGACAGGCATCAAAGGTCTGGTCGTGGCGGGTCTGTTGGCGGCTTTGATGAGCTCACTCTCAAGTGTGTTTAACAGCAGCTCGACCCTGGTGGTCATGGATTTTTACCACCATTGGCGCCCCCAGGCCAGCGAAAAAGAACTGGTAAGAGCAGGTCAGGCCTCAACCCTGGTTCTGGTCGGAGTCGGCCTGCTCTGGTTGCCACTGATTGGTCTGATGAGCAATCAACTCTATCTCTACCTTCAATCTGTTCAGGCCTATATCTCCCCCCCGATCGCAGCAGTTTTTCTGGCCGGACTGCTCTGGAAACGTGCCAATGGCCAAGGCGCCTTTGCCGCACTTTTAACCGGTTTTGTTTTGGGCAGCCTGCGCTTTGTGGCCGAAATTTTACTCAAACTTCAGAAAATAAGCCCAGAAAGCTTTTTAGGGGCGTATGCCAGCATCAATTTTTTACATTTTGCCATTCTGCTTTTTGTGGTCGCAGGCAGCGTGCTGGCACTGGTCAGCCTGCTTACCCTTCCACCAACAGCCAGTCAACTGCAAATTTTCGCCTCCACAGAGGGCCCCACAGAAACAAACAAAAAGGCCCCCAACGCTGCCGCCCTCTTTTTAATTCTGATTGTTTTGGCAATGTGGTTTCTACTCAGTCCTTTGATGGGTTTTAAGGGCTAAGAGCAGGCCCACAGAAAGCACACTGTATGCTGGAAATGTGATGATTAATTCCTTATAACAAGCGGAAGCCTGTTACTATAGAAACAGTTACCTCTCACATCAACCCGCCACAAGGTTGCCATGTCTCAACCCAGACCGTTTCGTAAAACACTTTTAGAAGAAACCCTGCTGATCTCGGATCTCTTCAAATGGACCCTTTATGCCACCCTCACAGGCAGCGTGATCGGTACGGGTGTATCCTGGTTCCTCAAACTGCTACACTGGTCAGAAGGAATGAACCACGGTCAACTCTGGCTGCTTCCCATCGGCTTATTCGTAAGCAGCCTTTTGGTCTATTATCTCGCACCCGATGCCGAAGGGCATGGTACCGAAAAAGTCATTGAAGCGATTCACAAGCATGAGGGAAATATTCGTCTGCGGGTCATTCCTGTCAAACTTTTGGCCACCTTGGTCACCCTGGGTGTGGGCGGTTCCATCGGCAAAGAAGGCCCCAGCGCACAGATTGGTGCAGGTTTAGCCTCAGCTCTGGCCAAGCTTTTCAGTTTCAGCATCAGCCCCCGCGACCGCAAACGTTTAGTGGTTTGCGGGATCAGCGCGGGGTTTGCAACGGTTTTTGGAACCCCTGTAGCAGGTGCGCTGTTTGCGATTGAAGTGCTTTTCCTGGGCCGGATTGTCTATGAAATTCTCTATCCTTCTTTTGTGGCCAGTATTACTGCCTTTTATTTGGGACAACTCTGGGGAAACCATTATCTGCACTTTGATCCGGGTCTCCTGCCCAAACTGAATGAATGGCACGTTTTACAAACCTGTCTGTTTGGCTTGCTCTGTGGGTTGGTGGCTTTGTTCTTTATAGAAACCCTCAAAACAGTTGAGCATCTCTTTCATTCGCTTAAAATCTGGAAACCCGCCAAGGGTCTGATTGGGGGGGGGATACTGGCCCTTCTGGCCTGGAGTATTTCACCCCTTTACCTGGGCTTGGGCATGAAACCGATTGCGGATGCACTGCAAGGCAGCCCCATGCCCTGGGATGCCGTCTTCTGGAAAACCATCGCGACCTCTCTGACCCTGGCCACAGGCGGCAGTGGCGGCGTGATTACCCCGCTCTTTTTTCTGGGAACCTCGCTGGGGAATACCTTCGCACAGTGGTTCGCGCCTGAGCATTTGGCCTTCTTCTCGGCGGTGGGCATGGTGGCCGTCCTGGCTGGTGCCACCAATACCCCCTTGGCCTGCTCTGTACTGGCCATGGAACTCTTTGGTTCTGCCATTGGCCCCTATGCCGCAGCTGCCTGTATTGCCAGTTTTGTCATTGCAGGTTATCGCAGTGTTTACCCTTCTCAGGTTTTAGCGATCGAAAAAAGCAGCTATCTGCGCACCACCCAAGGTAAAACCCTGGCAGAATCCTCTATTGCCATGGATGTTGAAAGTGGTAAAATTCCTGCGTTGATTCAAACCTTGGGGCATAACAGCCGCCATGCCTTTTTCAGGCATCAGTTTTCGCAAACCATGCCCTTACACCCCTCTGACGCGGAGCCCCCTTTTTCAGAAAGGAAATAAGCATGATTCTTTACAGTGTAACCGTTTCTTTGCCAGAAACCCTCGCCGCAGAATGGCTGCAATGGCAAAAAGAAATCCATATTCCTGAAGTACTCGCCACCGGTTATTTTAAACACCATCAAATGCAAAAATTATTAGAGCCTGTGATTGAGGCTGGTTTTGTGACCTATAATATTTTATATACAACCGATTCGCTTGAAAAACTGAACAATTACCGCATGCATGAGGCGCCAAGATTACAAGCCCAGCATCTTGAGCGCTTTGGCGAGGATGTTTTTGCTGTGCGTTCCGTTATGGAAATTTGTTGAGCTATACTGAAGCAAACCATCTGAAAGAGGTAAGCCTGTGGCGAATATCGTGCTCTTGGATGCCCAACTCAAAGAGAAAACCTGGCAGATCGAAGACGGCTCACTTCAGATAGCCAAGGTTATTCCCCCTTTTAATGACCCTGTTCCTCTCGGTTATGATCGCGAAGTCGCTGCACGTGAGGGGTATCGGGTCAAGTGCAAAATTTTCTTCAGCAAAAATCCAGAAGAAAACCATGAACTGAGCTTTATTTATCTGGGCCAGCAAAAAAGAATTTTCAATCTCTCGATCCCAGCCAAACACCGGGTAGAGGACTTAACACCTTTACTCCAGCAGATTCAAGCCCAGCTCCTGGCTGAAAATTCTAGCGGCTCTTGAGCGCCTCAATCATTTTGCGGGCATGGTTGACAGACAGATGCGTATGGGCCTGATTCAGGGCCTGCGGAGTGAGTTTCTCGTAATCCCCTGTTGAAGCCACGCGCCAGGTGCCATCTTGGCTTTGATGCATCAGCACAAAATAAAGGGCCTGCGCCTCAGGTCGGGTCACGCGCACCAAAACCCAAGGTTTGCTGACCACCAATTCTTCGGCATAACAGACAGGTTTTCGATCCCCGCCACAGATCTTGGCTTCTGCCAAGGCCTTGATTTTTTCACGGGGTTTATCCAATGCCTTGTCCAGGCGGTTCTGCAAATTACGAATATCGCGGGTCTGCGCAAAAGCGCCCAAGCTCAGATTCAAACCCGACACAATCAATAGGGTGGCAAGCAAGGCCTGTTTCATGGGAAGCATCCTCTCAGGTAGGTGTGGGCTTATTCTAGCAGAAGCAGGCTTTCGTTCTCAAGTTTCAGTATTCAACCGATTTCCCTTTTTCAGCACGAAGATCTCTGGCCAATCCAATAGAGAGAAGACGGGCATGCTAGAATGAGGTGGCTTTCTCTCTCGACAATCAGCCGAGCCAAAGCATTCAGAGAAAGAGCAACTATCAAGCGAGGATCTTTTTTTATGAGTCGCAAATCCGTAAAAGTAGCCATTACTGGTGCCGCAGGCCAGATTGGCTACGCCCTTCTGTTTCGTTTAGCCTCTGGTGAAGTTTTTGGTCACGAAGTCGATGTGCATCTGCAACTGCTCGAACTGACCCAAGCCCTGCCCGCCCTGGAAGGGGTCAAAATGGAGCTGGATGACTGCGCTTTCCCAAACCTGGCCTCTATCACCTGCACCGATGATATGCGCGTGGCCTTCAAAGACGCTGACTGGGCATTGCTGGTGGGTTCTGTGCCCCGCAAAGCCGGTATGGAACGCAAAGACCTGCTGAATATCAATGGCGGGATCTTTACCAAACAGGGCCTGGCCTTAGACGAAGTCGCCAGCCCAGACTGCAAGGTACTGGTGGTAGGCAACCCCTGCAATACCAATGCCTTGATCGCCAAAAGCGTCTGCAAACGCTTACCCGCCCAAAATTTCTTTGCCATGACCATGCTCGATCAAAACCGAGCCTATTCACAAATTGCAGAAAAAGCAGGCGTTCACAGCACCGCCGTGAAAAACGTCGCGATCTGGGGCAACCACTCAGCCACCCAATACCCCAATTTCTTTGATGCCACAGTGAATGGAAAACCCGTACCTGAAGTCATCAGCGACCACGAATGGCTGAAAGGCGAATTCCTGAGCACCGTACAACAACGGGGAGCCGCGATTATCAAAGCCCGTGGTGCCTCTTCTGCAGCTTCTGCAGCCAATGCGGCCCTCGACACCGTTAAAAACCTGATCAAACCCACCCCTGCTGGAGAATTTTTCTCTGTGGCTGTCAGCTCTGATGGCAGCTATGGTGTGCCCGAAGGTTTGATGTTCAGTTTCCCAATCCGCACCGATGGCCACAACTGGGAAATCGTTCAGGGCATTGAACTGAATGATTTCTCACGCGAAAAAATTGGCGCCACCCAACAGGAATTACTGGAAGAACAAGAAGCTGTCAGCGAATTACTCGGCGGCTAAATAGCTTTCAAACAGATCAAAAGCGGCAGAACATTCTGCCGCTTTTTTTTAAGCCTGAGACTAAACTTCAATCCTTTGCAGTTCAGGTGTGAAACAGGCCTCACTGTTCACGGCTTCCAGGCCGGTTTCATTCCCAGAGGGAATCAAGCGCAGAGCACAGGCAGATTTGGTATTTAAAAAGATCCGAAAACAGACCTCAACCTCGGTGCAGGTGGGAATGCGCAATAAACTGCCTGAAAAATGTCCGGGTTGTACATCACCGATCAGAATCACGGCATCGGGTTGTTCCAAAACCTCAAGATCCAGAGAGACCTCCCGCGCATCAACAGTCTCAACCCTGATCTGGATACGTTGGTAATCCAGTAAAGCAGGCAAGGGTTTGCAGACTATCCCTGCCGTCACAAGCTCAGAAGTCAAAGTACGCTCTTCATAAAACCAACGCGCCTGTTCGTGCAAGGTGCGCAGCAAAGGGGTAGGGGATTGCTCGGCACAAATATCCGAGAGAGAAGGCGCTTCGCAACGTACCCTGACCTCAGCACGCGGAGCCACAGGATAGACCTTTAAGGGGGCCAGCTTAAACAGATCGGCCTCCCGCAAAGGGGCCATCGGTTTGGGCAAAGGCGGCAAAGAGACCTCTGGCTCAGTCCGCAGAGAAACAGGCAATTGCAAAGGCGGACGATCGGCCTCAAGCGCAGAATCAGCAGCCAAACCAGGAAAAAATGCAGTGTGCAGAAGTTGTTGAACGCGACGAAGCATGAGCCCTAAACCTTGCTATTTGGAAGATATTGTCAGCAGCCTGTCATTTTAAGCTGCCTTGTGGATCCAGCATAGCATTGGGGAAAGGTTTCAGGCTGTGAGGGATCGCCCTGAATTTAAGACGGATCGATCACAGATCAGGCCACCGCCTGAATAAACTCATGGATCCAGATCTCCAAAGCCAAGGCAGGATCCAAACGCAAGCCCTGACGCATACGGGTTTGCAATTCCAGCAGGCGGCGCACTTTCAAATCCAGTTCAGAGAGGGTATAGCCCTGCCAAAGTTCCAAATTTTTCTTGAGCCTGAAACTGTGCTGCCCCAATTCCTTAGCAATCTCTTCAAGCCCCCATTTCTGAGCCTGCAAACTCCGCGCCCGATAAAGCGAACGCAGATTGGCAGCCAGAGACGCCATCAAGGCCTCCGGGCTTTCACGCAAAAGCTGGTGCTGCAAATGATTCTGCGCCAAATCCTCACGCCGACGGGCCAGCATATCCAACAGACTGAAGACATCTGCCTCTGTTTGGGCCACCAAAACCCTGACCTGGGTTTCTTCCAAGAGTGTTTCTTCACCAAGATAGGTCAATAGTTTATCAAGGGTCTGGTGCAGAGCAAATTTATCCACCCCCAAGGCCTGGCCCAAATACTGCAAAGCGGGCCGGGTAATCCGCTTGCCAGCTTTGCGTAATTCTTCTTCGATCCAGGGATAGAGTTCTTTTTCTATATTCCAAGATTTGATCGCTGGAAAATCAAGATGTTGAATTTGTTTTAAAAGATTTTTGGCTTCTTTACGGCGCTTATCAAGACCTTCACTCATGATGACCATCAGATTTGGCGTTTCAGGCTGATGAGATTCAAAATAAGCGAGCAGAAACCCCATCAGCGTATTGAGGGCTTCAGGAGAGCGTTGAAATTCAATCAGCAAAATGCGACATTCCCCCCAAAAGGGCGGTGTCAGCCAACTTTCCAGCAGCACAGAGGGTTCTGTATCATCTCCATTAAAACGTTCGAGATTCAAATCCCGCCATTCGGGCTCCAAATGACGTTCCAAGAGTCCTTGAAAATATTTTTGGCGCTGCCAGTGATCTTCACCGGTTAAAAGATAAATTCCCGCACTGCTCATAGGGGCGGTGAAGGATGGGGGCCAGGTTTGGAGATCGGCTTGCGCCGGATCAAATGCAGATCGACCGTACGCGGCCGAATATCTTTGAACTGAATATCCGGGGGCAAGGACACCGCCAAAGGCAAAATCTGATCTGGCTTTTGATTGTTTTTCAATTCTACATACACACGCAATTGAGATAAGTCGAGATTTTTCAAGGCATCTGACTTGCCACTGACAATCACGGTGGCCTGGGCCGGTTGAATTTCAGCCTGAACCTCTTCATTGTTTTGAGACAAGCCAATCGGAACCAAAATTTCTTTGGTATGTTGTTCGAGATCCAAACGGGGAGGGGCTGTGGACTCTGTACCCAAGCCAATCGCAAGCCCCCAGATAATCGCAATCAGAATCGCGATAAAACGCAGATTAAACAGAAAGCTATCTGAGAAACGCCGCAAAAGACCCGTAAAGGGGCTGGCAGGAGAAGCTTGCAAGGGGCCGGAAGGTGTATTGGGAAGATCGCTTTCGGTTTGGGTTTTACGCAAAGGCAGCCAGCCCCAAAAGCCGGGAGCCCGCTCTTTTTGCTCGGTTCCCTGCATCTGGTAAATTTCAAGCAATTTGCGCTCCAAGGTCTCTTCACCCAGATTGCGGTGAATTTTGCCCTGTTCTACCAGCGCAATACTGCCCGTTTCTTCTGAAACCACAATACAAGCAGCATCTGAGACGTCGGTAATCCCCAAAGCGGCCCGGTGGCGCGTGCCCCAATAAATACCAGCCGGTGATTTGAGCGTTTCAATCAAAGGCAAAACCACCCCTGCCGCCATCAGGCGATTGCCCCGCAAGATCACGGCCCCATCATGCATCGGCGTGCCTTCATAAAAAATCGTTAAAAGCAGCTCTTTGGAGACTTCCCCATCAATCGGATAGCCCGACTCAAAGTATTCATTCAAACCCAATTGACGCTCAATCACGATCAAGGCCCCAATCCGGCTTTCAGACATTTCCTGCACGGTATTGATCAGAATATTGATCACGCCAAAGAGTTCGCGCCCCTTTAAACGTTCACTTTGAAAAAGCGAAAGCCCGCGACCCAACTCCGACAAAGCCCGCCTCAATTCGGGTTGAAAGACCACAGGGATCGCAACAATTACCAGGGTGGCGGCATTTTGTAAAACAGAGGTCAGGATTCTCAATTCCAAAAAGGTATTGGCAATAAAATAAATAATCACCAAAAGCAGAAAACCCCGGATCAGATGAGCAGCACGGGTCTCTTTGACAAAGGAAAAAAGCCTGTAAAAGACAAAACTGACCAATGCCACATCCAACACATCCTGCCAGCGCAATGACGTGAAAAAATGGGTTGCCAGTTCCCAGAGGCCCTGCAGGGATTCCACTGAAGCTTTCCTTTCCCGCTCAAGTAAGGTTTCAGCCCCTCTAAAAGGGCACCTTAGTCTTATTCAAATATTAACAAATCCGGAGACGAATTCATGCCTTCTCTCAGTCTAAACTGAAGCGCCCTTGAACTTCGGTGATCGATACGCGCAGCGCTTAACCAAAAGCCTGCTCGTAAAGTGCGACCGCATCGCGCACAATTTGTTGTGCTTCTTCACGGTGCACCCATTTTTCGATGACCACCTGCTTGTTTTCGAGCTTTTTATAGTCTTCAAAAAAGCGTTGAATTTCAACGGTGGTGTGAGGCCCCAACTCAGAAATATCGCGAATATGATTGACTGACATATCATGGGTCGCCACCGCGATAATTTTATCGTCGTGTTCCTGGTTGTCCTGCATTTGCATGGCCCCAATCACGGTAGCTTCTACGATACAAAGCGGTTGAATTTCAATCGAACAGAGCACAAGAATATCCAGGGGATCTTTGTCATCGCAATAGGTATGGGGAATAAATCCATAATTGGCGGGATAATGCACAGCAGAAAACAGCACCCGATCCAAACGCAGGAAACCTGTTTCTTTGTCTAATTCGTATTTGGCCTTTGAACCCTTGGGAATTTCAATGATCGCATTGACGGTTTCAGGCAGGCCCTCGCCAGGGGAAATAGCATGCCAGGGATGATTCTGAGTCATTTGATTACTCACCTTCTGTCGTATTCATGAGATCCAGCAAGCGCGGAAAAACCTGGCCCGAAGGCCCTTGCAGCAGAAGATCGGCCTGTGTGGTTAAATCTGTAGGCTCGAGATTGACTTCAATCACTTCGCCCCGATGCACCTGCAAAAGTCCAGAAACAATCCAGACCATGCCCGATGTACCGGCCACCACAATCAGCTCCGCCCGTGCAGCTGCTGCCTGGGCTTTGCGCATGCGCTCGCCATCATACACTTCTCCAAACCACAAAACATTGGGACGCGCCAAAGCACCGCAGGAACAGTATACTGGAAGTACTTGCAAAGGGAGATGATCTTCCCAGATTTTTCCTTCACGGGTACAACGCAATTCCCAAATACTGCCATGAATTTCGACGATATTGCGGCTGCCGGCCTGCCGGTGGTAGCCATCCACGTTTTGGGTGACCAGGGTGAAATCAGGAATTAAAGTCTCAAGCTCTGCCAGGGCAAAATGCCCTGGATTGGGCTGATTCTCCAAAAGCGCCTGGCGGCGTTCATGGTACCAGCGCCAGACCAATTCAGGGTCGCGGCGAAAGCCTTCAGGCGAAGCCAGTTCTTCGGCGCGAAACTTTTCCCAAAACCCGCCTGCTCCCCGAAAAGTAGAAATGCCACTTTCGGCAGAAACACCGGCTCCCGTAATCACCAACAGAGACCGAACGCCACGGAGCTTTTGGGCCAGCTCAGACCAACCCGCTGAATCAGCGAGGGTCAGAATCCGGGTCACAAATTACGCAGCAGGGCCTGCAAAAGCCGATCCAAACGGGCTGAGCTTTGCTGAGCAACCTGCACAACCTCTTCATGGGAGGTATTGGCCAGGGCAGAAGGGTCATAGGTTACATTGGTCACGCAGGAGAAACACACTACATCCATGCCCAAGGCCTGGGCCCAGATCGCTTCAGGAATCGTAGACATGCCCACAATATCTCCACCCATGCGGCTGAAGAGTTTGAGTTCGGCATGGGTCTCATAGGTGGGGCCCAAAAGACAGACATAGGTACCCTGACGCAAAGCCACATCTGCACTGTGTGCCGCTTGGCGGGCTTTTTCAAGCAATTCAGGATTATAACCATAATACATACGGCCGCCCCCCGTTTGAAGACTGAGATAAGCCCGTTCTTCCTGGGTGACAGGTTGCCAATAAATATGATCGCGGATCAAAACAAGATCGCCAGGCGTATAGTAACGGTGAATGCCGCCGGCGGCATTGGTTAAAATCTTGGTTTTAATACCCATGGCATGCATCAAAGTGGTTGGAAATACGACATTGGACCAGGGGTGTCCCTCATAGCGATGCAGACGGCCATGGAAAATTGCCACGGATTTGCCTTCAAATTTGCCCAGGGTAATTTCCCCCTTGTGGCCTTTGACAGAGGCTTTGGGAAAGCCCTGAATTTTTTCGTAGGGCACCACTTCCTGGTCTTCCAGGTTATCAAAAATTTGGATGCCAGAACCCAGAACAATGGCGACTTCCGGGCGAATGGAGGTTTGGCTGAAGAGGCTGTCGCGCGCTACTTCAGCAGGTTCAAAAAGATTTTCCAGGCGATATTGCTGTATAGTCATGAAATCCCATTATTGTTTTTTCAGTTTTCTCATTATAACGTGATTGTGAAGGTTTGGTGAGTCTGGCCCCCGCAAAGCACAGACAGGCTCCCCTGAATCGGGTATTCTAAAAACACGTCACTTCAGAAAGCATGCAGCATGCAAAACAAAGAGAAGAGATCCTCTTCACGATTTTCACCGACCGTCTGGCTGGTGGCCTGGGTCAGTTTATTCACCGATATTTCAAGTGAAATGCTCTACCCTGTCATGCCCCTTTACTTGCGCTCAATTGGGTTTTCTGTTTTTTGGATAGGTCTGCTTGAGGGGCTGGCTGAAGCCCTGGCCGGTTTGAGCAAGGGCTATTTTGGCAGACGTTCTGATCTCAGCGGCAAACGCGTCGCTTATGTGCGGGGGGGCTATCTGCTCAGTGCACTCTCCAAACCCATGCTGGCCCTGTCTGGCGCTTTGCCGTGGGTTTTCACGGCCCGCCTCAGCGATCGCCTGGGCAAAGGACTACGCACCAGCGCCCGTGATGCCCTGCTTTCAGCGGAATCCTCAGCCGAAAACAAGGGAAGGGTCTTTGGGCTGCACCGGGGCATGGATACCTTGGGAGCCGCAATCGGCCCCCTGATGGCCTTGGCCTTTCTCAGCCAATGGCCAGGGCACTACCAGCCGCTTTTCCTGCTGGCCTTTCTGCCTGCCTTGGCTGGCGTAGGGTTGACCCTGCTGCTACGCGACCCCCCTCTCAAAAACGCCGCAAAAACGGCAACGCCAACCGGCTTTTTAGCCTATCTCGGCTATTGGAAAACGGCCTCGCCAGCCTATCGGCGTTTGCTGATCGGCCTGCTTGCTTTTGCCCTGTTTAATTCTTCAGATGCTTTTCTCTTGTTGCGGGCCCGTGAGCAAGGCCTTTCCGAAACCGGTGTTTTGGGGCTGTATATTGCCTATAATCTGATCTACGCGGCAGCAGCCCTGCCCGCCGGAAGTTTGGCCGACCGCTGGGGTATGCGCCGGGTTCTGCAAGCGGGCCTGCTGATTTTTGCAGGGGTTTACGCAGGTTTCGGCTGGGGGTTCAAGGGCCCTGAATTGCTGGGGCTCTTTGCACTTTACGCACTTTATGCCGCCTGCTCGGAAAGCATTGCCAAGGCCTGGATTGCCCAATTGGTTCCACTGGAAGAAACCGGCACAGCCCTGGGGCTGTTTCTCAGCCTGGCCAGCCTTGCCACCCTGCTGGCCAGCACTCTGGCGGGACTGCTCTGGCAGTGGGGCTTTCCGGCTTTGCCCTTTCAGGTCAGTGCCTTGGGCAGTCTGGGCGTTTGGGGCTATTTTGT
This sequence comes from bacterium (Candidatus Blackallbacteria) CG13_big_fil_rev_8_21_14_2_50_49_14, assembly GCA_002783405.1. Classification (NCBI taxonomy): domain Bacteria; phylum Candidatus Blackallbacteria; species bacterium (Candidatus Blackallbacteria) CG13_big_fil_rev_8_21_14_2_50_49_14. The sequence continues at coordinate 164,373 of PFGG01000075.1, forward strand.
TCTGAATGGAAAAAATATGCCTGAAGGCATCACGCGCTCAGGCAATCCGCTCAAAAAATGAAACCAAGCAAGATGCTCTTGATACTTGCAACAAAGCTTAGGCGGGATAGCGAAAGCCCTCACTGACTTCACAAGACACAAGCGCAACAGAGCCTCTTTCGCCGAGACAAAAGCAGTTCCCAAGCACGCTGAAACCTATGCTAAAATGCCTGCAATCTCAAGCCTTGACTGGGTTGCATACAAGGTTCTATACAAGGGTAAGCAAAAATGAAAAAAATTCTCGTGGTATTTGGCACCCGCCCCGAAATTATTAAAATGTTCCCCGTGATTGAAGAACTCAAACGCAGTGAATTCAACTGCCAGGTACTGACCACCGCCCAGCACCGCGAAATGACAGATATGTTCATGCAAACCTTTGGCATCCAACCCGATATCGACCTCGACCTGATGCAGGATCGGCAAACTCTGCCCGATCTCACCGCTCGGATTATGCAGACCATCTCCCCTGTGCTGGTGGAACACAAACCCGATATGGTGCTGGTTCAGGGGGATACCACCACGGTCATGGTCACCGCCCTCGCGGCGGCCTATCAGCAGATTCCCGTCGGGCATGTCGAAGCCGGTTTGCGCACAGACCAGCTGTTTAACCCCTTTCCAGAAGAAATCAACCGCCGTCTCTGTGGACAATTGACCCGCCTGCATTTTGCCCCCACTCCCCGATCAGAGGCTTCCCTGCTGGCCGAAAATATTCCTGCAGAATGGATTTATCGTACAGGCAATACCGTCATTGATGCCATTTTGCGCATGCATGCCCGTCACCCCGATTATAATTACCCTGCCGAAATCGGACTGGATCTCAGCCAAGGGCAACGTCTGGTACTGGTCACCGCCCACCGCCGGGAAAACTGGGGCCTCCCCCTGGAGCAGATTTGCAAAGCATTGCTTTCGCTCTGTGAAAGCTTTCCCGATCTGCGTTTGGTCTTTCCTGTACACCGCAACCCCGTGGTACGCGAAACCGTCTTTCCGATGCTGGGGGAGCACCCCCAAATCCGCTTGATTGAACCCGTGGATTATATCCCACTGATGGATTTGATCCGACGCAGCAGCCTGGTTCTCACCGATTCTGGCGGAATTCAGGAAGAAGCGCCCTCATTGGGCAAACCGGTTCTGGTCATGCGTGAAACCACCGAACGCCCCGAAGGGGTGGAAATGGGAACCGCCAAACTGGTGGGCACCGATCCTGAAAAAATCATCCGTGAAGCCACGCATCTGCTTCAGGACAGCGAAGCCTATGCCCAGATGAGCCGGGCGATCAATCCCTATGGCGACGGGCGCGCCGCAGAGCGGATTGTACAGGCCCTGCGCCACTATTTTGGGTTGGGAGAACGCCCCGAAGCCTTTGATGCTGCTCATTGAAGCCCAGACCTGGTTGATCCAAACCCTGATCAACGCAGGCATTGAACCTGCCGAAGCCGAAGCCGAAAGCCGCTGGATGCTGCTTGAAACAGGCCTCAGCGCCGTACAGATGCGCTTGAACCCGGATCAGCCCCTGTCAGCCGCAAGCGAAAAACAACTCAAGCAAATGCTGGAGCGCCGCCAAAAACGGGAGCCCCTTCAACATATTCTGGGCCATCAACCCTTCTGGGATCTGAACCTGAAAGTCAGCCCCGACGTGTTGATTCCCCGCCCCGAAACCGAAGAATTGGTGGAACTGGCCTTGGCCTATTTGCCCACCCAGGGCCCAGTACAAATTGCAGATATGGGTACCGGCAGTGGCGCAATCGCCCTGGCCTTGGCGCAAACCCTTCAAAAGCGGGGGCAGCCAGCCGAAATCTGGGCAAGTGATCTTTCAGAAGGGGCTTTGGCCGTGGCCCAAGAAAATGCCCAGCGCAACCAACTTGAAAAGCGTGTGCTCTGGCTGCAAGGCGATGGGCTGACCCCTTTCTTCAAGCAGGCCCTTCAGCTCGATCTTTTGGTTTCCAACCCCCCCTATATCCCGCTCAAAGATTGGCAAGAACTGGCCCCTGAGGTCAAAGACTTTGAACCCCGTCTGGCTTTAACGCCTGGTGAAGACGCGCTCCTTTTCTACCGCCTGCTGGCAAGCGAAGGCTCCCATCTGCTCAAAGCTGAAGCCTGGCTCTGCGTGGAATTGGATCATGGCATGGCTCAGGCCACCCTGGCTCTGTTTCAAATCCCAACCTGGCAAAACGCTGCCTTAAAAAAGGATCTCAGAGGCTGTTGGCGTTTTCTGTGCGCGCAAAAATCCCCCTCAAAACATCACAGCCCCTGAAGTTCAGGGGCTGTGGAAAAACGGTGGAAAAACGGTTTAGAGCGTAAAAGCTGAGGCCGGGAAACGGGGATTGACGTCCAATTGCTCAAGTTTGGCAGAATAAACCAATTGGGTTCCCTCATACATTTCATGGACACGGGGCAACCAGGTTTTGGAATCAAGCCCCAAATGCTCTTTGCTGATGCGGTTATCAAAATGATTGTGGGTGATGATTTCAAGCACAATCACCTCAGCACCATTCTGAGTCATTTTGCCCAGAACACGGGTTTCAGCTCCTGGCTGGGTCAAACGGGTGACGGTAGAAGTCAAATCAATCTGGCCAATCAAATAGCCACGACCCGATTTTACTTTGGCATCGCCCATTGAGAGCGTAACGGGAACCAGACTGAGCAAACCACTGGCACGTACCCGTACCTGATCATTGCCATTCTGATACATCAGTTTAACCCCCTTGCGGCTGGAGTCTGAACTTTGCAGCACTTCAATCTTGACTTCGCCGGGCTTGCGGAAATAATACTGAATTTTCGCCTGCCCCGGAAGCGTGCCTTTTTCAAAGGTTGAAATCGTGGCTGACATGCCCTGCAAACCATCGATCGCCTGACGGGCCTTGCTCAGAAATTGACTGGCCTGACTCACCGCAGGCGTTGTGGTTTTCGCGGGTGTTGTGCTTTTGGGTGCCTGGGTTACAGCGGTTTTGGTCGGGGTCGTTGCCCGTGTCGCCGTCTTGGCCTGGGTGGGCTGTGCAGTATTCAGATTTTGGTTTGGATTGGAAGCATAGCTGGTCTGTTGGGCAGGGGCAGCATAGCCATTCAGGTTCTGTTGTGTGGGCTGGGCATAGCCATTCAGGCTCTGGGTGGGGGCAGCATAACCGCTCATTCCTGGTTGGGCATAAACAGAAGGCGCAATCCCAGGCTGGTAGCTGTTCTGAGCGTAAGCGTTCTGACCATAGGCGGCCTGTCCGTAAGCTTGGGCATAACCTGTCTGAGCATAGGGCATAGCACCATAAGGGGAATACGCGGTATTCATGGTACTGCCACAGGCAGTTAAGAGCAGGGGAGCCAACAGCAGAGACAGGCTTTTCAATTTCATGGACAGACCTCTTCCAACACGGTAATAGTATAAGTTATGTGAAAAAATAGGATCTACCTGACCAACAAAAGGATAAGCTCTATTTAAGATCGTGTAAAAGTTTAGTTTTTTGCAAGGAGAATGGCGCTTGGCCCCGAAGTTTCCTGAAGGTCGGATTGAACTGTGCTATACTCTACATGGATTCCGCATTTGAGACGTTTTGCGGAGTGGTTGCGCAACTGAATGATTGAAATATCCAGCAAAGAAGCACGAGAGTTGATCTGCCATACCTGCGGTTTTGCCAATATGATTGGCGAAAAATACTGCAGTGAATGTGGTGCGCCGTTGATCCATGAGCCCGTCCGCGTTGTGGAACTGGTGCGAGAGGAAGCAGAGGAAGCACCCGTACTTTCACCTGCCACAGCAGAACCCGAACCCTCAGAGCCTCCGCCCCCAGCTCCACGGAATGGACAACGTCCTGGCCCCCGCAAGGACAAACAGGTCTATTGCCGCTATTGTGGTTCAAAAAATATTATTGGCAATAAATACTGCCATGAATGTGGTGCACCCTTGGTTTCACATACCCACCCCAATCAAAGTGTTCAGGCCACGCAATCAGCAGTACGGGCCCGAAAATCCTATAAGCCCGAAGATGATGAAGATGCAGGCCCTGCGCTGCTGCCTGAAAATGCCGTTCTTCAAGGCCGTTACCAAATCACCAAACTGATTGGCCAAGGGGGCATGGGCGCCATTTATCTTGCCGATGATTTACGCTTTTCACGGCGTGTGGCTGTGGTCAAAGAAATGCTGGATCATTTTGCCGACCCTGAACAACGCCGAATTGCCACCAGCAATTTTGACCGTGAAGCCGAAATGCTTGCCAATTTAAAGCATCCGGGCATTCCTGAGGTCTATGACCGCTTTACCGAAGGCAACCGCCACTACCTGGTCATGGAGTATATTGATGGCTCCGATCTCGAACAACGCTTGATTTCTCAAGACAACGCTCCCTTTGAAGAACAAGACGTACTCGATTGGGCCGTGCAAATCTGTGAAATCCTGGCCTATATGCATGAACAAGACCCACCGATTGTTTACCGTGATATGAAACCCGCCAATCTGATTTTGAATAAAAAAGGCAGGATTTATGTCGTGGATTTTGGCATTGCCCGCCACTTCAACCCCACCAAAAAAGGTACCATGATTGGCACCCAGGGCTATGCGCCGCCCGAACAATACCGGGGTCAGGTAGAGCCGCGCTCAGATATTTATGCCCTGGCAGCCACCCTGCACCATCTGCTGACCGGACGTGATCCCCAGGGGGAAGCGCCCTTCAGTTTCCCCGCTTTGCGGGAAGAAAATCCTAAAATTTCACCGCAGACCGACAAGCTCGTTGCACGTTGTTTGAGCATGGAGCCTGAAGCCCGCTTTAAAAATGCACGTGAAATGATGGAGGCCTTGCAAAAAATCAGTGGTCGTCGCAACAATATCGCTCCGACCACGATTCCAGGAACCGTTCCGATTCAATCCCGGGGCATTTCCACAGCCTTGATGAAGTTGGGCTTTTCACACAAGCTTTTTTCATCTGAATGGCTTTTACGTCTGAATATTATTCTGCTCAGCATCATCGTCATCCTCTTGGTGATGCTTTTAGCTAAAAACTGAACCGGAAAGGGAACCGCAGCGCGTGTCTGTACCAGAAAAACCCGAAATTCAACGCCCCGCCTCCAGTCCCTCGGAGCCCTCTCTGGAAGCGGGTTACCGCTTACGTAACCGTTACCGTATTGACGCCTTTTTGGAAGTCAAAAGCGGTGCCAGTCTCTATCGGGCCACCGATGAGGTCACCAATCTGACCGTAATTGTCAAAGAAAAAAATCATGCCGGCAGCGGTTTGATTTCACAGGGAGCCCTTAAAAATCCCTGGTATGACGAATTTACGATTTTGCGTTCCATCAGCTACCCCACGGTGGTCAAAGCCGTGGATATGTTTGAAGAAAATCAACGGTATTACCTGATCATCGAACAACTCGAAGGCCGGGATTTGGGCTTTTTCCTGACCAAGGAAAAAGTCACCGTTCATCAGTCCTGCGACTGGATGATTCAGCTCTGCCAATCGATCAGCCAATTACACCGCCGCAAAATTGTCCACCTCGATCTCAACCCCCGCTGCGTGGTCGTCACACAAGACCTGCAACGGGTACGCCTGACCGGCTTCAGCCGTGCCCTGCAATTGCCGATTATGTTTCCACTGCAGGGCAATACCCCCGGTTATTCAGCCCCTGAATTAGAACAGCAGGGCAAACGCATGATCGATGAACGGGCGGATATCTATTCGCTGGGCGTGATCTGGCATGAATTGGTCACGGGCTGCAGCCCGCTCCGCCACCGCCGTGATGAAGATGGGCTGGTGATCTTCCCTGAGGTCACCTATTATGTGCCGGATATCAACCCCCAGATCAACAGTATTATCATGAAAATGATTGATACCGAGCCCAAATACCGTTATCAGAATATTGATGAGGTCAAACGGGCCATTCTCAGCCTGTTTCACAATACGCCCTTCTATGCCAGTTTTATCACCGATGTGGGCATGGTCAGAGAAGCCAACGAAGACAGCTATTTTGTTCAGGACTGGCACTATGTCAGCCAAACCCAACGGCAAAGCTATGGCATTTTTATCGTAGCCGATGGCATGGGCGGCGCCCAGGCGGGTGAATATGCAAGCGCCTTGGCCACCCGTGATGTTTCACAGGTTATCAACAGCCGTTTTGAACAGCTCAAAGATCACCCCAACCGGGAACTCAATATTCCTGAAATTCTGGAAGAGGCTGTCAAAAAAGCCAATCGCAGCATTTATGATGCCGCCAAACGCAACCCCCAATACCAAGGCATGGGCACGACCGTCACCGCTGCAGTGGTCTACCAGGGCATGCTCTATATCGGGCATGTGGGGGATAGTCGGGCCTATTTGATTGCCCGCCAGGAAATCGAAAAAGTCACCCGCGATCATTCGCTGGTGGGACGTTTGCTGGAAATTGGCCAAATCACAGAAGAAGAAGCTGCCATTCATCCCCAACGCAATTTGATCTACCGCTCATTGGGGGCCTATCCCAACGTAGAAGTCGATCTCTATGAGCGACCTTTTGTACCAGGCAATTGTCTTTTGCTCTGCTCTGACGGCTTGGTCGAACATGTTAAAGATCCCGAAATTCATCAGGTGGTCACCCAGGCCAAGGACCAATGGCGTTCGTGCAACCAATTGGTGAATATGGCCAATATTCGGGGAGGCGACGACAATACCACAATTATTATTGTGTATATGGACGACTTGCGTTAATTTACAGCCCCTGATCCGTACTTAAGATTCTGAGGAGAATAGATCCGATGTATTATGAAACCCTGCAAATATTTGCCAAAATGCTCTTAAACCTCTCTGCCTGGTTAGACAAACTCGAAGCCTATGCAGAAGAACGCAAATTTGACCCTGCCAACCTGCTCACCGCCCGCCTGGCACCCGATCAGTTTCCCTTGATCCGTCAGATTCAATCCAGCTGTGACAGTGCAAAATTTGCAGCTTCACGCCTAACAGGCCGTGAAGCCCCCAGTCACCCCGATACCGAAACCAACCTTGCTGAACTCAAAAGCCGAATTCAGGCCACCGTTGACTATTTGCGCAGTTTTGACGAAACTGACTTCAAAGATTCAGCCGAGAAACAGGTCGTCCTGCCCTTTTTTCCGGATAAATTTCTGACAGGCCAAGCCTATCTCCAGGAATTTGCCCTGCCCAATTTTTATTTTCACCTCAATACCAGCTATGCCATCCTGCGTCACAATGGCGTCTGCATCGGCAAGCAGGATTATATCGGCAGCCTGCCCTTTCAAGAACTGCCGGCCTGAAGCCTTTTTGTTCAAGCGGAGGCTATCCGCTATAATAGGCAAACTGGATTTTAACAAGCAAAATAAAAGCGAAGGAACCATTCAATGTACAAAACTTTTTTAGCGGCCAGCCTGTTTTTTTTAGCAGCCTGCAGCCCTGCAGCCAACCAGACAGGAAACCCCATTACAGATGCCGCGATTGATGCCATCGTAGTTGAAGCCAATAAATCCTGTGTAGAAGAAACCACAAAAACCTCAGGCGCCGAAATGGCAACCAAAATTTGTGGCTGTGTTTCAACAGAAGTTGGCAAAGAGCTGAAAAAAGATCCTTCAGCGGCAACGGATAAAACCAAGCTCAACAACCTGATGCCAGGCGTCACCGCCACGTGTATCAAGCAGATTCAAGGCTCCAACAGCTAAAACCTGCCCCCTCCTGAAATAAGCCTCAGTTTTTCTGGGGCTTATTTTTTTGCACCCTTATTCATATTTCAACGCTTCAGCAGGTGCCAGATGGCTGATCTTCCAGGCTGGCCACAGCCCCGCCAACAGAGAGGCACTTAGGGCAATGCCCAAGGCTTGAACATAATAACGGGCCTCAGGCACAAAATTGAGCAACCAGCCAAAGGAACGCAAATTAATCACATAAATCAAAGCCCAGGAAAGCCCTGTCCCCAGCGGCAAAGCCAAAAGCCCTGCCGCCAAGCCCATCAAACCACTTTCAAGTAAAATCAGACCACTCAATTGCCAACGGCTTAAACCCAAAGCCCGCAAAAGCCCAAATTCACGGGTACGTTCCAGTTGCAGAGACAACAGGGTACTGAAAATCCCCATAAACGCCACAACCACTGCCAAGAGTCGCAAAGCTCCCGTAATCGCAAAGGTGCGGTCAAAAATTTCCAAAGCCCCCTCTCGCAAGGTTCGATTGGATTGAATTCGCAAACCAGGGTATGCCACCAGTTGCTTTTCCAATTCTTCTCTGAGTGGCTCCAATTGCGCTGGTTCACGCGCAAAAACAGCCAAGGAATCCAGCTGGGAATCCTGCCAAAATTGGCGGTAAAGGGTATCGGCCATCAACAGTGTATCGCGTCCGGCACTGAAATCATGAAAAATACCCAAAACGGGAAAGCTGCGCAGCCCCTGTTCAGTATGTAAACGCAGGGTTTGCCCCGGTTCCGAACGCAATTGATGGTGGTAGGCAAAGGGTTGAGAGACCAAAACCCCCCCGGCCTCCATTCTCTGCCAAAGTGTCGTCTGCGGCCCCTCCAACCAGACATAGGGGCGATCCCTGGCAATATCGTGGCTGAGAGACACAATCTGAATCGCGCCATAGCTTGCTTCATTCAGGTTGTGGTGGCGGGCCGACTCCACCCCCACCACGCCCGGAAAGCGTCTAAGTTCCGCCAATAAAGCTCTGGGCAATCCAGAACTTCCTGGCCCGGAGCTGATAAAAATATCTGCTGAAAGCGTACGTCCCAACCAATCCACCAAGGTCGAGCGAAAACTGCCAATCATCATATTCACACTGACCACCACTGCCACGGCAACCATCAGAGCAGCCACAGAAACAGCGGTGCGGCTTAAGGCCCGCAATAAATTGCGCGCCGCCATGCGGGCCATCAGACTGAAAGGCCCCAAGACCAGAGAAAAGCCCAGCATCAGCGGACGCATCAGCCCAGGCACCCAAAGCGCGCTGCCCACCACCACTGCAAAAAAACCACTGAAACTCAAAAAGAGTCCTTGACCAGGCCAGCCCATCAAGACCAGGCCAGCAACCAAACACACACAACCGGCCCCAAACAGAAGAGGAATCACACTTTCTACCCGTTCTTCTAAAGCAGAGCGTTTCATCACCCCCACAGGATGGGTTTGCGACGCCTCCCAGGCAGGCAAAAGACTGGCAGCAGAGGCGGCAAAAATACCGGCAAAGAGACCTTTGAACAAACTCCAGACAGAAAGACTGAAGGCCGAAACTTCAAGCGTGAAATAGAGATCCTGAATCGTACGCAAGACCAAAGCCAAAGCAACCTGTCCCAGAAAAATACCCAAGCCCAGCCCCAAAAACAGCCCAATCAAGGTCAAAAAAAGCGTTTCAGACAGAACCAAGCCCAGCACTTCACTGCGTGTGACTCCCAAACAACGCAGCGTAGCCAGCAAAGGCCGACGCTGCAGAACAGAAAAACTAATCGTGTTGTAGATCAAAAACATGCCCACCAAAAGCGCCAAAAGACTCAAGGCGCTCAAATTCAAACGAAAAGCACGGGTCATGGCCTGCATACTCATCTGACGGCTGCCCGCTTGCTCCAACCGCAAAGTAGGCGGCAGGCTTTTTTGCAGCATAGCAATCTCTTCGGGTTTTAAAATCAAATCGATTTCACTGAGAAACCCCTGCAGACCTAAAATCTGCTGGGCCAAACCTGGATCGCAAAGCACCACCTGGCGCAGACCTTCCTGTTCCCATTGATTCTGAGGATTCAAAATACCCGCGATTGTCAGTTTCCATTCTTTTTCAGCCACTTTCAAGCGCAAAGGACCCGTCGCAAGTGTCTGGGCCCATTGTTTCGAAATCAAAACAGCCGCTTCCCCTGTCAAGAGGGGGCCCCAAACAGAAAAATCCGTGCCCGAGGGTCTGTTCAACCAGGTTCGAAAAGGCGCTTCAGCAAAGGGATCGACCCCCAAAATCCGAATATTTTTAAACGGTTTTTCAGCCAGACGGGCTTCGCCGCTGACGATGGGGGCCGCCACCAGCAAAGGAAACTCTCGCCTCAATTTGAAATAAAAAGCCTCAGGGATGCCTGCTTTTCCCCCCAGCAGGCGATGCGTTGCCTTGCCGCTGAGCGTTCTCGCTGAAATAGCAAAGGCCCGCTCAGCTCCTGTATTGGCAAGATCAATCGCAATCACCACGGCCACGCCCAAAGCCACGCCCAGAATCAACAGACAGGTCTGAAGCCAGTGGCGACGAAAATAAGCAAAGCTGATACGAAAAAATAAAGACTGCATATTCTATTCACGGTAAGCCGATAGTGGGGTTCAAGGCAAGCAATTTAATCCAAGCTCAGCATGTGCTACGATAATTTCAAATCGTAAAAAGCAGGACAGCATGAAAATCATTGTCCAGCGAGGGGCAACGCTTCCATTCAGTGACTTGCCAGCGCATTCTGTGGCATTGGATGGTTATGTGCAGGGGCCGGCCATTGATGTCATCAACCACCGCTACAGTTTTGATCATCACGCTGGCTGTCTGCGTCTGGTGACCAAAGCCACCTGCGCGCAGGTACTGGATGCATTGATCTTGGGGTTGGATCCCCGTGAAATGACCATTTATCTGAATGATATCGATGCCGACACGGTACTGGCTGTCTGGCTGCTTGAACACCCGGAAGAAGTCACCGATCCCCGCGTGCGCAATTTGGTCGAAGATGTCGGCAATATCGATGCCCACGGCCCTTCCTATTTTCCCTTTGTCAGAGATCAGGAACTGTGTCAGCGTTTTTTTAAAGGCGCAATGGAGCCTGAAGCCATCGCACGTCGCGAAGGAGCTTACGCCACCACGGATCTCTACCTGCTTTTGCAGGAGTGCCTGGAACGCATTGATAAACTGATCTTTCGCAATAAGCGTTTTCCCCTGCCACGCGATCGCAAAGCCCCTACTTATGAGATCACCCACCAGGGACACGGCTGGATCATGACCCGCAGCAATGAACGTGTTTTTGGCACCCTTTACCGCGATGGCTATACACGGGTTGTGGCCTATCATCCCATGGAGGTGCATTTGCCCTCAGGCGAGATTGAATATTCCTGGGCCTATACCATCGCCAAACAATCTGACCTGGTCAGTGGTTTTCCGATCTCCAAAATCCTCACCCGCCTGGCTGAAATTGAACCGGGCTGGGGGGGAGGAAGCAGCATTGGCGGAGCCCCCCGCTTGGCCAATGGTTCACGCAGCTTCCTGCACCCTGATCGGGTTTTTGAATTGATTGAAACCCTTTTAGAGGAACCTGAAACATGAGTTTTATTCTGCTGCTGCTTTACCTGCTCGAGGTCGGGGTCGAAGGCTATATGTTCCGAATTGTGCTGGAGGGCTGCAAAGATCGCCCGGTCAAAGAGGTTTTCGTGGATATCTTCGCCGTGAATATGGTCACCCTGGTCCTGGTCGTATTGGTGCTTGGCAGGGTCTTGGTCGGCCTTGATTTTAATATGGCGATGGTGTCTTCCTTTCGCACCGCCATGATCGTTCTGCCCCAAACCCTTGTCAAGGTTTCATTGTTTACGATCCTGGCCGACGCCATTGTCCTGCCCCTCTATCTGCATATCCGTTATCCTGGGCGTTACGATCCAGTCGATACCGCCTTTAAAGCCGGGATCATGAATATGCCAGCCATGCTGATCGCTGCTGTACTTTGGATTTTCACCGAATTAATCAACGAATTCCTGCTCTGGATTCGCCTTTAACAGATCTAGCTGTTGCGGCGCAAAATCTCAATCGGTTCAGCCCGCACCGCTCTGCGGGCCGGAAAAAAGCTGGCAAGAATACAGATTACGAGGGTCGCCAGGGCCACCAGAATAAAATCCTGGGGCTGCATTTGCACCGGCAGATAATCCAAATCATAGACATCTCCGGGAATGCGTACCGGAAAAAAAGTAAGGTAGAGCGAAGCGCCAACCCCCAAGAGAGAGCCACTCAAGACCCCCACCACCCCAATCACAAAACCCTGGGCCAGAAAAATCAAACCGATCTGATGTCGGCTGGCGCCCAAGGCACGCAAAATACCAATATCCATGGTTTTCTCCATGACAATCATCACCAGGGTATTGGCAATCCCAATCATGGCGACCACAATAATAAACAGAATCACGAGAAAAATCACTTTTTTCTCAAGCGCCATGGCACTGAGCAGACTCTTGTTGCTGTCCATCCAGGTGCGCAGATAAAGGGTCGGAAAAGCCTCTTGAATTTGAGAGGAGATCGCGTGCACCCCAAAGACATCCTTGACCTTGACCGCAATTTCACTGGCCACATCTTCGGTCTGATAGAGCACCTGTATTTGTTCAAGCGGCATCAGCACAATCCGCACATCCAGCTCATACAACCCCGAATGAAAGACGCCGGTCACCGTAAAAACAGAGGTTCCCTGGGCGGTGATCAGCTCAACCGTATCCCCGATAAACAGCTGAAGTTTTTTCGCCAGCTCCGACCCCACCACCAGACTGGCCTTACCAGGAACCTGCCATTTGCCTTTGGTTAAATAGGTTTTCAGGCTTTTTGCAGCATCTTGAGCGCTCACCCCATAGACCAAGGTGCCTGTGGTATGCAGCGGGTTGCGAATCAAGGCCTGCTGTTTTTGTAAGGGATAGGCGCTGATCACCCCTGGATAACGCAAAATTTGACTTTGCAGGGTTTTGTATTTTGAAAGATAATCCTCAAGGCCCGGTTTCACGCTGATATGCGGGGTCGTACCTAAAATTTTCTCCACCATATCCGATTCAAAGCCGTTGGTCAGCGAAAGCGCGGTGGTCAGAATCATCACCCCCACAGCCACACTCAGAACCGAGACCAAAGTCTGCTTCCAACGGGTGCGCAAATGTTTCAGGGCGATAAAAAGCGTCGGGTGAATGGGAAAACTCCTTCAGTGGCTGTATTCCAAGGGTATCAGCAAACTGTTCTGACTGACCAGTTTGAGGGCATGGGTTTGCTCCAATTCTGGCAAAACTTTCTGAATTTCAGCGGAAGTCAAACGAATCAGCAAATGCGCACTGAGTTCCGCAGCCAAGGCATTGGGGCGGGTAATACTGAGTGCCAGCCCCTGTTCAGTTGGCTGGCCGGTACGGGCATCCAACAGATCATGGTAGTTTAAGCCCCCATAGGTAAAGGTATTGCTCAAAACACTGATCCGCGCCAAGGCCTGATCCTTGACATAGAGATACGAGAAAACGCGTCCCGGCATTTGCGGGTGGGGCATGGCCACCTTCCAGGCCTGAGCCCCGGGTGGAACCCCCTGATAATAGCCCACCTCGCGTGTACTGAGAGCCGCCACCAAACCCGATTTTTTCAAAAGCGGAACAGCCCGATCAATCAAAAACCCCTGCAAACCGGGTCTGAGATTGAGGCGAAGATTTTTTTTTGAAATCTGCAAACGAAAAGGGGACTCCATCAACTTCAGCGCAGAGGCATCCAAAAGCGGTTTTATTTTTTCCCAATCAGCCGTTCCCGGCAAATGATAATTAAAAGACCCTGGCACAAATCCCCAAAGCGCATAAAGAGGTTGAGAAGTAGGGTCTAAGGCTCCCTGGCTCAAACGGTGGTAGTTCAAAAGCGCTTTTAAAAAATTGAAGAGGGGCTCAGAAACCACCACAGGCTCAAGTTGGGCTGCTTTTTCAAGTTTTTCAAGGGCAGGCTCAGCAAGAAGCGGCACCTGAAGTTTGAGTTCCTGCCAGATATCTGTCGCCAGTTTCTGAGCCGCACCCGCTTGGGCACTGTAAACCTCAAGCTGAAAAGCAGCGTCTAGAACCTGTTCGTGAAAGACAAAGCGTTTGACTGGATCGCCGCTGGGCACAGGGGCTTGCGCCCAGACAGGCAAGAAAAAGATCAGACCCAAACCCCAGAAAAAAAGCAGGGCTTTGTTCACACTCAAATTTCCGCGAAGGGATCAGCCATGCGCGCAACAAAGCGGCGGGCAATCAACTGGGGGCGCGTAATCGCCGAACCAACAACCACGGCATAAGCCCCCAATTCCTGCGCCACCATCGCCTGTTCCGGCGTCCAGATTCTGCCCTCCATGATCACGGGCAGTGAAACAGCTTGTTTCAAAGCCTGTAAAAGTTGAAAATCAGGCTCCTTCTGTTGGCGGCTATACGGGGTATAACCTGACAAAGTGGTGCTGATACAGTCGAAACCCAAACGTTCAGCTTCTTTGCCCTCTTCCAGCGTGGAAATATCTGCCATCAGGCACACGTCTTTCACTTTCAAGGCTGTGACGATCTGTGCCAGAGATTCTCCACCCGGTCGGGGACGCGAGGTGGCATCCAGGGCCAGAATATCCGCTCCGGCAGCCAGAATTTCTTCAGCATCTGCCAAAGTGGGGGTAATATAGACTTCACTCTTGGGATAGGTTCGCTTCCAAAGCCCAATCACGGGAGCCTCGACCTGCATGCGCACATGCCGGATCGTCTCGGGCCCATTCAGGCGCAGACCCTTGGCCCCACCAAGAAGAGCAGCCTGGGCCATGCCCGTAACAAAACGGTGATTATAAAAAGCCTCATCAGCCTCTGGCTGACAAGAAACGATCAGAGCGTGGTGTAAAGTTTCAAGATTAAACAAATATTAACCTCAATTAATACATATCTTTAATTTGATCCGACAAGTCTGAACGACAGCGTCGCTATATAGATACTAGCAGTTTATACGGTATTTGAATCTAAAGTAGAGGGCAAAGAAAAATGAAAGTCAATCAGATTAAAAAACTCAGCAAGCCCCTGTTGGTTGGGCTGATCGGCAGCACCCTGCTGCTGGCGACTGGCTGTGGCAAGCGTACCCCGCTCGTCAGCGATGTCGCCAGTTCAGAACCTGCCGCAGGTGTTCCTGGCGTAGATCCCAATTTGGGTTCTGGCATTGGCGCTCCCGCACCCTATCCCGGAGACAGCAACAGTGATGGCTATTCTGATTTGCCCCAGCAGCCCACTGATATTCCTGAGCCCCTGCCTGCTCCTACTACCCCCGTACAACCCGGCGCACCGATCACAATGCGTGCCGTTGCAAATACCACTGCTTTTGCTCTGCCCCAATTCAGCAACCTCTTCCGTATCAACGGTGTCTATGTCTATATCCACCTGACCTGGCAGCCTGTGACCAACGCTGCTGAATACTGGCTCTATAAAGGCCGTATCCCCGAATTCAACGAAGCCCGTCGTGAAACCGCTTACGCGATTGTTCCCGCTGGTTTTGCCCGTGCAGGTTTTAAGGATGGCCTTGAAGCCCCCAACCTGAACGGTGGCAGCCTGCTCGACAAACTTCAGCGCGGTTTCAATATGATTACCAATCGTCCTGGCGTTCAGTACGATTACAAGGTCATCGCAGTAGACGCCAATGGCATTCCGATGTCTGAATCCCCCATGGTTCAGAGCGTCCCCCTGGCGCCGATCAGCTCTCCCAAGCTGGATCCCGCCGCTGATACCAATACCCGCAACCCCCTCTTCACCTGGAGAGATGGTCAAGAAGGCACCAAGCCCGATGGTTACTACACCATGGTTTTCCCCTCCGTGCAGTTTACCAATGGCACCTTGCCTCCTACCTCTATCGCCTACTGGAGCGTTTTCCGCCCCGCTGGCACCAACGTGGTTCGCTATGGCGATGACAGTTCCAATCTGACCTCTTATAGTGGCACCTTGCCCTTTGACATCACCTTCACCCTGGGTGCGGGCAAGAATTATTCCTGGACTGTGGTAGGTGTCAAAACCGATACCGGCGATATGAAAACCGCCAGTGCCATTTCACGTAGTTGGAGCGGCTTTGGTAACTTCCAAATTGCAGCAAATGCTGCTCCTCCTGTGGTCACTGCCAACAGCGTCCGCCGTCGGCAACAACAGGGTGGCGTGAGCAGCTTCGCAGCTCCCCGTTATGGACAGGCTCCTGTGGGCCAGACCACCTATGGTCAAGGTTATCCTCAGCAGACAGGTTACCCCCAACAGTATCCTCAACAACAGGCTCCGCGTGCTCCCCAGCCGCAGATCCCCACCAATGCACCCCGCTTCTAGTTTGAGTTACAATAAAAAGTAATCAAACCCAATTTGGAGGCGCCATGCAAGTCAAACGACTGATTCATCTGCTCACTGCAGTTTGGATCAGTCTTGTCTTTTTGCTCGCCTGCCGCCCCAGCAATCTGGTGGATGGGGGCATTCTTGGCCCCGGCATTCCTGTTTCGCTCACCATTCAAGTCGTCGATGCCCTGACCCTACAACCCATCAGTGGGGCCCGCATCACCCTCAAAAAAGATGGGCAGAATATTGCGCCCGATCAGGCCTCTGATGGTTCTGGGGCCGCCGTATTTACCAATGTGCCCTCGGGTGATGGCTATAAAGCCTTTGCAGGCAGTGTCAGGGGCTATACCCCAGCCGCCTCCCCCGCAATCAAACTCACCCAAAATGACAGTGTACAAATTGCCATGTCACCGAGTGTCAATTCCGGCGCCGGTCTGGTAGCGGGCTCGGTCAAAGATGCAAGTACCCAGGCCCCGCTGGCAGGGGTTTCTGTCAATCTGGTGCCCATGGCGGGTCTGGCCAGCTACCGTGCCCCCACCCCAAGAGCGGGCGTGCAGCAAATGTCAGTGCCGCGTTATCCCCCCTACCGAATTCAACAGGTTCCACCAGTGCCCGGTGGCAGTGTGGTTCAAACCGACGCCTCCGGCCAATTTACCTTCAACAGTGTTCCCGGTGGCGCTTACCAGGCTGTTTTTCAAATGCCTGGCTATAAACAGATGACCCGTGACAATATCGTGGTCACCCCCGGTGAAAGCACCACGATTGAAACCGTCTTCATGAAATCAGGCTCAGGCACGGGCAACAGTGCCGGCAATATCCTGGTCGTCGAATCAGGTCGCGTGGTGCAAATGAATGCCCAAAACCAGATTATCTGGCGTTTTGCCACGCCCAATCCCTCTTCGGCCACCCGTCTGCCCGATGGCAATACCCTGGTCGCCGATGAAAGCGCCAGCCAAGTCTGGTCGATTGGCCCCGATGGCAGCATCCTTTGGAAAATGGGCAGCACCTTGGGCCTGATCAATACCCTCTCTGGGCCGGGCTGGGTTTCAGCGGCCAAAGACGGATTGTCTTTTCTGATCACAGATACCGGCAATAACCGCATCCTTGAAATTCAAAACGGTCAAATTGTCTGGGAATTCAAACAAACCCTCTTGCGTCCCCGTTCAGCCACCTATATTCCCAATGGCAATATTCTGATCGCTGACACAGGCAGCCGAAGAGTGATTGAAGTAACCCGCAATGGACAGGTAGTCTGGAGCTTTTTAACCGATATGTCGGCCCCTGTGCACGCTGTTCGTTTGGAAGACGGCAATACCCTGATCACCGATGCGGGCTATAACCGCGTGATCATGATCAACGCGGCCGGACAATCCGTTTGGTATTTTGATGGTTCAGCCGATCCAGCCGGCCCACTCAACCGCCCCCGCAGTGCCATGGCCTCTGCTACCGGTACCTTCTTGATTTCAGATACCGGCAATAACCGCATTCTTGAGGTCAATCGGCAGCGTCAGGTGGTCAATGCCCTTTCCAATTTTGCGCACCCTCAGGTCATTGAACGGCTTTAAAATCAAGCCGGGACAGGCACTTCTCCCTTAAGCCATTGGCGAAAAAGACGTGCATTTTCAAGGGTCAAAGGATAATCTTCCTGCGGTTCAATCCAAAAAGAACAGACCTCGGAGATCAATTCATCTTCCCATTCAAAGATCTCTGAGCGGGTCAAGGTTTCAGCGATCAGTCTGAGATCTTCAGGGGGCATAATTTCATTCAAAACAGAATCACAAACCCGTACCAGATCAAAGGGTTCTAAAATATACACAGTGTTCATATCGCGAAAGGTATAGTGAAACGACTCGTCTTCATCCTGTTCGCGTGCCAGTTGCAGAACATCCTGCAAGTCCTGGGCATCAATTTCTTCCAGAAAAAATTGGTGTAATGCGTTTTCTAACATCTCATTGTCTCTTCTTTAGTATCATCAATCCGCAACAAGCGGTAGGCAGCATAAATCATAAAAGGGGGGAACCAGGTGGCAGGTGTTCAGCACAAAGCTTGCTGCACGCTCTCCCTACAAGAGCGACCTGCTTACGTGGATTTCAAAATTGAATCTTTTTTAAATAAACTGTGTTCAGCAGGGGCTTGTCAAGCATTTTAGGCTCAAGAATCAGGGCTCCGGCTTGAATCCGAAAAGGAGAAGCCAAAAAAGAATCTGAAAAAACACGCCAGGTATCCAAGCCGGCGGGCAAAACGGGCTTGAGTTGAGCAGCACGCAGGGCAAGAAAACCAAGTCCCCAGGCACTTTCAAAAACACTGCTGAGGGTGAGGGTTCTGTTTCTGGCACGGGCCGCCTGAATCCAAGTCTCTGTCTGAGCAGCCCCCAAGAGCATGGGCTTGAGAACGATTCCAGCAAGCGTATGCCAAGGCAAATGCTCGGGCTGAAAGGCCATCAGACTCTCATCCAGCACCAGTGACCAAGCCGTCTCTTGGGCCAATACCGACAGATCAGCCAGATCACGGAGAGGCTCTTCTATATAGGCAAAGGGTAGATCCTGCCAAGCTTGGGCACGGGCCAAGGCTTCAGGTAAATTCCAGCTGCGGTTGGCATCCAAGCGCAGCTGAATATCTGAAGCTGTGGCATCAAAAATCGCGTGAACTCGCCGGGTATCCTGAAGCAAATCCAAAAATCCCACTTTGAGTTTAAAACACCGGTAGCCCTGGGCATAATAAGCCGCACTCTCTTGTGCCAGGGTCAGGGGATCCGCTGCTGTTAAAAGTGCATTCAAAGGAATCTCTACGCTGTGAAGCTCCCTGCGAAAAACATCGTCCTGGGCCATTTTCAGCCCCCAGGCCAAAGCGGGGAAGCGCTCTGCGCTTGAAGGACGGAGATCCTGAGCATTCTGAACCAGCCAGGTCTGAGCCTCCTGAAGTGAATCCGTGCTTAAACCTGGAAAAGGGGCAACTTCACCCCACCCACGCGAACCATCGCTGCGCCTAATCTCAAAGAACAAACCCTGACGCGCTTCTAAAAGCCCATATTTCATTTCTAGAGGAACCCGCAAGGGCAGATGGTATGACC
This sequence comes from bacterium (Candidatus Blackallbacteria) CG13_big_fil_rev_8_21_14_2_50_49_14, assembly GCA_002783405.1. NCBI lineage: Bacteria > Candidatus Blackallbacteria > bacterium (Candidatus Blackallbacteria) CG13_big_fil_rev_8_21_14_2_50_49_14. The sequence continues at coordinate 183,428 of PFGG01000075.1, forward strand.
AGAGTTTTTTTAATTGCATTGTACAAACAAACAGGGTGGGCCCTTGAACCCACCCTGTTGAGTTTTCACCTTATCAGTTTAGGGACAGGTCCCGATCAGGCCTGTGGCAGAAGCGCCACCCTGAGACTTGGACCATTGAGCCGTATTGGAAAGGCCAGTACTGTCACCATAGACCGTGTACATGCGTCCATCCAGCGTACCCGCAAAGATCGTACCATCACTGCCAATCGTAATACTGCTGCGAATCGGTCCGCCTAAATTTTTGACAAAGCGTTGAGAAAGAGGAGAGGTCGCATTGGTTCCATTGATAGAATACAGCAACCCACCTTCGGTACCGACATAGATAATGTCTTTTCCGTCAGCCCCTTTGCCAATCGCAGGGGCAGAAAACTCAACCACATTGCCCAAACCAAACTCCAGAATCACTCCTGAATTGGTACCATTATAAGAGGTAGGAATGGCTTTTAAAATCCCATTTTCAGAGGCCGTATAGACGGTTCCATCCGAGCCAATCACGGGATTTGCATCTCCCTCACCGACAAAAGCACGCCAGACTTCAGCTCCAGTAGTCGGGTTGACCTTGAACAGGGTTCCCGTTTCATTCATGACATAAATCATGCCCTGATTATCAACTGCCAGCGGGGAGTTGAGGGCCATGTCCAAAGCTGTGGCATTCACATTGCACCCCCCTGAAGTACAGACTTGAGTGGGCGTGAAGGTCGTGACAGCGCCGCCCGTTAAACTGGTAATTTTCAAACCATTTTGTGAACCCGAAATCACCCGGTTATTGGTTTGATCCACCAAAGGAGAAGCGTAGCGAGATGTTTGTGTTGCGGTTGTAGGAAAGCCAGTCGGCAAACCAATCGTCGGAATCAATTCGGTCATCGCACCCGTGGCTAAATTAACCTTGACCAAACGGCGATCGTTGGTTTGCATATAGACATTGCCCGAACAATCTATCGCAGGCGCACTGTATTCAAAATTTCCTCCCGCGGTTGCCACTGGAAAATTGAGATTCTTTTCAGCAAGAGCCAAAGGGTTTGAAATATCAATGGCATGAATCTTGCCCGCACTGTCGCCAAAATAGACCACATTGTTAAACAGAGCAGGAGGAGCAGTTACCGTTAAAGAACTCACCCCCAAACTCAATGAACTTTTCTGCACGCCATCAGGCCCAAACACATAAAATTTATTGCCCGCAGCAAAATAAGAATTGCCGCTTGCATCTACCAAGGGCGTAGATGATACCTGCTGATTGAGAGACAGACTCCATTTTTGAGTTCCTGCCGGCACACTGAAACTGGGATTGACGTCAAATACGACATTCCCAGTCGCGGCCGGATTCGTTCCACCCGTCGTTCCACCCGTCGTTCCACCCGTCGTTCCTCCCGTGGTGCCACCTGTGGTTCCACCCGTGGTTGTACCACCTCCTCCTCCGCCACCTCCGCCTCCGCCGCCACCACCACCACTGGTGATGCCGCTGTTGGAGATTTGAACTTTCAAGGCCGGAGAAAAGAGAATCTCATCATTATGAAGCGTCACTTTTGTCACCACTTCATAATTGCCATCAGTCAACAAAACAGTATTGATTTGATATTTAAACCCGTCTCCGCTGACCAACCCTCCAATCGGGGTAAAATTTCCTACGGGTAAGAGACGGTACATATACTGCACGGTTTTTACATTCTCACTACAACTCAAAGAGGAACTCACATTCAAATAGCCTTGAATCACATCTTGTTTATCCAAGGACAGGCTGGTTCCGTCTACGCGCTGACCATTGATACTGATCAAAGGAGAACAAGCCACACCATTATTGGTTAAGTTTGGGTTTGTAACAGGAGAGGTGGGTTCCGGGTTGCCAGAAGTGCCACTCACAGGGCTGGCTGAAGCCTGAGGCGTGGTGGAAGAAGTTCCTCCATTTGAACCTGTATTTTGCGCAGCACCTGTATTATTACCAGTATTTGCAACAGACTGCACAGGAGAAGGATTCTCTGTATTTCCCTGGGGTTGAGTTACAGGTGTCACACAACTTGCCAAAGCAAAACTAACCGCCAGGCTAAAGGCCCATTTATCCTGAAACTTAAAATTAAACATAGTCTCTCCATCTCCTTGTTTACATTGAGAGCCCCGAACAAAACCTTCCATTTTCATGCTATGCCAGCTGGTGACGCGTATCAAGAAGGAAGGATTGCTTATTCCTTGATACGTATCAAGGAATAAATCTGCTCGATATATATTAATATATTACTATATATTATCATAAAAATGAGAATCTACCGTATCTGATTTATCGTAAAATAAGAAGAGTTCTTGCACGGCTTAAAAAAATAAAATTTTTTTTTTAATATAGGCTTAAAAAACAAATGTTCTCCCAATTTAGTGGCTATTTAAGGATTATCTCTCTAATCGTCGTGCTCTGTAGCTGTGCTCCCAGCACAAAGCCGCAAAAAACGCCATCCTCCCCCTCTTACTTTGGAGCCGCTTTCACAGTTATCACAAACAGCTGTATGCCCTGTCACAATCACCAAACCCTGCCTGAAGTAATTGTCAAAACACAATCATTAAACGCGCAAAACATCGCCGGTGAATCACGGATACGTATACTCAAAGAATTAAAGGAGCTACGCACAGCGCAAGCTTCTGGCAGCCCCCTCAGTTTCATGCGTGAAGAAGATTTAAAAAATCAATTTCTCGCTATGCCAGGAGAATTTTATAACCTATTGGAAAAGGGAAACATGCCCCCCTCTTGGGCTCCTGAACTGATGAAGCAGATCAAATGGCCCTATTACAAGCCCCTGACGCCTAAAAACAGAGTTTTACTCCTGCAATACGCAAAACCCTATTCTGAAAAATATTTGCGCTAAAGTTGTAAACGCGCAGCAATCGAACGCAGACGTTCATATTGGTCCTTCAACAAATAGGCCAATTCTTGCCCTGCTTTGAGCAAAAATTCGGAATCTCGCCCACGCACCTCCCAAATTTGGCGAATAAACGCAGCGACCACTTCATCATGTACGCCTGGAGCTTCGATTAAATTGCGCAGACAGAAAAGGCGCTCACTGAAGCGGATCACCTCGTCAGAATTGCAGGCAAAAGTAAAATCGTGAATCTGAGGAGGATAGGGTGGGAAATGCTGATAATAAATACCTTTTTCCCAATAGCCCACAATCAAAGCTCGAAACTCCAAACTTAAAAGGTCAAAGATCTGGGGCTGTTGCTCCCTGAGTTCCCTCCGCGTCAAATTCAAGGCCACCGGACGGTGAACCCCATCCATGCTGCGGGTTTCAACATGGGAAACCACACCCAGAATATACAGCCCATTCTCTTCACCACGGGCCTTCACCAAACGTCCCAAGCGAGGCGATTGACGTTCACCGGTCTCTGGGTTTTGAAGTGCCTGCGACAAGAAATGGATCGTGCTGGCTTCGATTACTTCACCAATATGTTCAAAGGCCGTCATCAGACTATTCCTCGTCTTTTTTTCAATTCTTTACGTGAAACCTGAATCCCGATCTGGGCATCTGCCAATTTACGAGAAAGTAGGGCATAAAATTGAGCGCGATCAGAACTTTTAACCACCGCCTGATTATGTGCTTCAGCCAGGGCAATCGGGTAACCTCTGCCTTTTTCTACCTGACTGAAAACATATCCATGCACAGCCATCAACCACTCGGGCCGATCAGCCACCCATCTCGGAATTTCAATTCTGGCAACCTCAGCACCACAATGCAGATAAAAGAAACAGAGTTCATGCCCCTGAAGTGGCTCCGGCGTAGTTGCCAAAGGCGTAAATAAAGGAGAACGTTCCCCCAAATCCAATATATCCTGCCAGAGCTGCCGGTCAGGGAAAGGAGCCAAGCCAGAACAGGGTTCTTGCCCTTCGGTACAAAGTGTTTCGCAAGTCGGCCGCTCATAAGGACAGCGCTGCAAACGTAAAAAATTGATCACTTCCGTACGTCTGGATTGACTGATATAAGCGCAAAGCGGAATCCCTTGGGAACGGATCTGATTGAAAGCTCCAGCCAAACGTTTAAAGGCTGTCATCTGCAAAGTTTGGGGCAAGGCCATCAATTCAGGCAAGAGACCTGTCAAACTTCCATCAATCATGGCAAGAACAGGCCTTTCAGGCCATAGACGACGGGTCTCTACACAAAGCTCGGCCAACTCCTCAAACTCTTTTAAACCGCGTTCCAAGCCAATCCATTGTTCTGAAACCCCAACAAACTGGCGACGAACCTGGGTATAGAGATCCTGCTCACGGTGATAAAGAAATGGCTCACTCTCTTGCAAAGGGCGCTCACCCGTTCCATAAAGGTAGCGGATTCGCCCAATATTGACCAGATAACAGGGGCTGATTTCATGACGGCTGGGCACGATCTGTGAGCCATCCGTCGCCAGAACAATATGCTGTGGCGCAAGATCGGGCAGCGCAGCCCGATGATTTAAGGGTTCCAAAGGACGTGCCGAACCCCAAGGAAAGTCTTTCGCCTGAAGCAGTTTTTCAACCAAGCTTGCTTCCTGAAGCAAGGCCCCATTCCAAGTCTGCCGAACCAACGCGCGACGTCCATCAAACAGAGAAGCTTCTTCACGAAAATCAAAAGCAGCGTGACGCATTTGGGAAGCAAGCTTCGCTAAATTCAACATCTGAATCCACTGAAAACAAAACACCGCATTTTTAAAAAGAACATCCTACACTTTCTCATCTCAACTGACGCCACGTCGGCTCAAATACATACAGCATTATACTCAAAAATGAAGCATCTTCCCCCGTACAAGGCAGCAGAAACACAAAAAAACTGATAAAAATATTAAATTTAGATCCAGATCTCGATCAGGCACAAAAACAAGTAATAGCAACAAATTCAACTTAACCAAATTAAAAGCCAGAAAAAAAAATAACTTGATTCGCAAAATTTTACACTTTAAGATGAATAGGTTTTCAAATATTTGGGAAGTATAATGATGGAGTTGAGAAACAGAAAATGAAATCTGATCTCTCAAGATCTGAAAGAGTTGTCGGTTGTGAATCTTTAGTTTATATCTGTGGTTGTGAACCGAAATATTTATTATTTTAAGTGAGGACTTATCTGAATGATTAAAAATCTGAAAAAACAAAAAGGGTTTACCCTGATCGAACTGATGGTCGTAATCGTGATCATCGGTATCTTGGTTGCAATTGCATTGCCCAACTTCATTGGTGCTCAAGACCGCGCCAAGATCTCCAGCATTAAAGCCAATATGCACACTGTACAAACCATGCTTGAAACCTACGGTGTTGATTGGGGTGGTACCTATCCAATTGGAGCAACTGCACCTGCTGACTTGATCACTGAATCACGCACAGCATCAAACCCTTACTATAAGGATTTTGTCAATCCTTTTACAAGCCAAGGGATGGGTGCTACAGGCGGTACCGCAAGCAACTCCTTTACTACTATTACTGCCACAACTGCAGCAGCGGCTAATATTGGTCGTGTATTGTTAGATGCTGGTGTTACCAGCAATACCAAATACTACCTGTATGGTGGAGACAAAGTTGGAGCTCTCTTAAAAGACAAGGGCAACAACTTCTATCTGTCTAATAGCTAATAACAGCTTGTTTTTGTAGCGAAAAAGGAGATCTAAGGATCTCCTTTTTTTAGTTTTCAGCTTAGAAAACAAACGAAAAACCCTCAGTGGAAGGTTAAAATACTTCCCTTTTTCGATCTTTTCTGACAAACTGATACAGTTGAGTGTTGTCCTCATAGAGGATTACCTAGCCCTGAGCGCACTCCAAAGAATAAACTCTACCTGAGTCCTGTTCTAAATTTTCTAACTGAGCCCAACGGTCTATCAGAACCCCTTCAGGTTAAGAAGATTTGAACTTCAGAGTAAATGAAAGCTTGATCTCGGTAGCACTTGTTGTACAATGTGTGAAGGCTCAAGCACGGCTCGCTTTTAGAATTTAAGAGGGTGAGTGCAATCAAGTGCCCCGCCCGAACAAAATGGATACTGGATGGAAAGAATGAATACGACGTACAGCGCAAAAAAACATGAACTGTCCAAAGAATGGTTTGTGATCGATGCCAGCGGACAAACGCTGGGCAAACTGGCTGTTCAGGTCGCAAATATTCTTCGTGGCAAACACAAACCCACCTATACCCCCCATGTGGATGCCGGAGATTTTGTGGTCGTGATCAATGCAGAAAAAATAGCTGTTTCCGGAAAAAAACGGGATCAAAAACAATATATACATCATACCGGTTACCCGGGTGGATTTCGCTCTGTAGCTTTTAAGGACTTGCAGGCCAAGCATCCCGACCGGATTATTTTTAAGGCTGTGAAAGGCATGTTGCCCCATAATCGTTTGGGACGCCAATTGGTCAAAAAGTTGAAAGTATATGCCGGTGCTGCGCATCCGCATGAAGCTCAACAGCCCAAAGTTTTTTCACAGGCCAGTAAATAGGAAGAAGGAGTAAATCATGAGCGTACAGTATTATTGGGGCACCGGTCGTCGTAAAACAGCTGTAGCCCGTGTGCGTCTTCGTCCTCAAGGCGAAGGCCAAGTGATGATCAACGGGCGTCAATGGAAAGATTATGTTGGGGGCAGCCCCCGTTTACATGCAGACCTGCATGCGCCTCTGCGTCTGCTCAATTTGCAGCATAAATATGATGTCATGATCAATGTCAACGGTGGCGGTATTCACGGACAAGTTGGCGCCATGCGTCACGGTATTGCCCGTGCTTTATTGGAAGTAGATCCTAGCTTCCGCCACAGTCTGAAAAGCGCAGGCTACCTGACCCGTGACCCTCGCGTTAAAGAACGTAAAAAATATGGTCGCAAGAAAGCCCGTAAGCGCTTCCAGTTCTCTAAACGTTAATTTTTCTGGAACTGGTGAATCATCTTGTGACGTCAAGAAAACAGAGAGAAGTTATTTACTTTTCTCTGTTTTCTTTCTGTTTAAAATTTTCTTTGTCTGCTCTGGTGTTCAGGTTCCTGTTTGAATCAAAAACACCAGAGAACAGATTTTTGAGCTTGTATTCCTGCACAAAATTGTCAGGATAAAACATATGCGAACCACCACTCAAACCTATTTAATTCCCATCGGTTTAATTCTCCTTCTTTTTTGGTCTGCCTTGGAATATGGAGGCCGTTATTTGTACGGGCAAACATTGGCTCAAACCCTTACAGGAGGTATGGTGCTTCTGTTTGTTCTCCATCAAATTCGCACGCAAACAGCTCAAAATCGCTACCCGCTGATTCTTGTCACTGGGCTTTGGTTTGGGGCATTGGTTCTGGCCTGGATTTTTTCGATCAATCGCTTGGCCAGTTTAGAGGAACTGCTCCGATATTTGATGTATCTGCTGCTTCCCCTGCTGCTCTTTTTTAATCTAAAATCTCAGCGCATGTTGAATAGCCTGTCACTTGCACTGGTCTTCGCTGCGCTTACCATTTGCGCAATTGGCTGGTTAAATAGCTCTGGGCAAGACAGCAAACTCACTTCGACCTTCAATCGCACCAATGATCTGGCCGGCTATTTAATTATCGTGATCCCTCTGGCTCTCCACCTGACCTTAACCCTTGCCAAAACAAAATCCAGACTTTTTTTGGGCGCTATCAGTGCAATTCTTACCTCCAGCTTAATTGTGACTCAATCACGAAGCAGTTGGCTGGCCTGTCTGGTATCCCTGCTGATTCTAGCCTATTTTCACAGAGATAAATTCAAACGCCCTGAAACGCCTTGGCTGGGAGGCGTGATGCTCTTGCTAATCTTAGGAGGTACTGCGCTCAAATGGGATCATTTGGCCCCTCGTATTCAAACCCTGCTCAGTCTCAGTATTTTGCAGGAAAATGCAACCGCCTGGCGACTTGCTTTACTCAAAGGTGCTTGGCAAATCTTTCTTGATTTTCCGATCCTGGGAACAGGCCCCAATACCTTTTCTCTGATTTACCCCAGCTATCAAAACCAGTTAGGCTATTATTCAATCAATCCCCACAATTATTACCTGCAAATACTGGCTGAGACCGGTTTTTTCGGCTTCCTGGCAGCTCTGCTCTATATCGTCTATTTAATGCGTACCATCAAAAAGACAGGCAATCCACTTATGCCTGGGGTCATTGCAGGTCTCTCAGCCTCTTTATTTCACACAGGTTTTGATATTGATTGGAGCGTCAGTGCAATTCCCATTATTTTCTTTTTCCTAGCAGGTCTGGGTTTGGCCAAACCGCAGGAAGAGAATGATGAAAATTTTATTCCCTCCCCCAAAGCACCAGCCTCCAAAATTCTTTTTCAAAGTTTGGGGTTGTTTGCGGGTTTGGCGCTGATGATCTTACCCACCATGAACCAATCTTCTGCAAATGCTTTTGCAGAGGCAGCCTCGGCCCATGAACAAAATGATAAACAAAAAGCACAAGCGGCTTTAGAAAAAGCCATCCGTCTGGCTCCCTGGCCTTCTGGCCGACATCATGCCTTGGCCGCACAAATCGAACTAGAGAAAAAAAACTACAGCAAAGGGCTCGCGCTAATTGTAAAGGCCATGGAACTAGACCGTTACAATACTGAATACATGAAAATAGCAGCAGACCTACTGATCATACTGGGAAAAAATCAAGAAGCAGAAACTCTGCTTAATAAACGAATTCAAACCGCACCTTTTCACCATCCCAGTTACTATTCTGATCTGGGTGATTTTCTCTGGCAAAATAAAAAACCAGAACAAGCCTATCAATGGTACATAAAAGGCTCCCAAATCTTTACAGATCAAAAGCTAAAGCGATATGAGCACTATACACCCTCCCACCGCTTTCAACTCTTTATGCTCTATCAACGGCTTGCGCAACTCAGTCTCTTTCTCAAAAAAACGAAAGAAGGAGAGACCTTTGCCAGCCAAGCACAAGATCTGCTTAAAAATGCGGGGGCTGATATGTTTGTAACATCAGGTCTTAACAATCCCATCCAGGCGATCAACCATTACTGGAAAAACCTACGAAACGATTCAATAAAATTAAGCCTGCGCCCCGAAATAGACATTCCAGCTCCTGGCACGGATATCGAAATCAAACCTCAGGAGATCCTGTTTTTAGAAGCAAAACGCAATATCTTTAGTGCATCACTGGTTTATACACTTCCCATTCGCCCCAAAGGGAAACAAAACTGGAGTCTTTTATATCTGCATGACGATCTGCAGGGGACTTCAGATGGTTGGAAAATCGTCAATCGCATGGTCTTATCCCCCATCAAAAAACCATGAAAAAAGGTTTACAGCTCTTTGTGGACACAATGAGGCTCAAAGAATACAACTGGCACAATTAGATCAGAAATTGGGACCTTGGTTGAAGCCCACTCAACACCCAACGCAACAAACTCTGCCTTTTTAAAAAAGATAGAATTCAATGCCCTTGGAGCAAGTGGGGTATACTGAACAAGAGTTATTGTCGGGCCAAAACACACGATTCATGAAGATCAAACAAAATTCACTGCACTATTTGCAACTCCTTTCTAAAATATTTTGGGGATGCTTGCGTGCGGGAGTACTGCTGTTCATGGCCCTTTTCGCTACGCTCCTGATTTTAGTGCAGCACCCCCCCCCCTTTCTTCACCGTTTAATCAAAGAACAAGCTGCCCTTCAGGCTCAAGCCCAGACCGGTCTCCCCCTCAATATGGAGCGAATCTCAGTGCTGAAACTGCGGCCTTGGGCACAAACCCTTGAAATTGAAAATCTTCGCATATGGGGTTATCAAGGAGCTTCTCAGCCTTTTTTGGTTTTGCCCCGGCTCCGATTGGAGCTGGATCTTTTCAATTATTTATTGCACAAACCCGCCAGAAACCAACTGATCTTATCCAATCCGCGTTTTTTTATTTTGCGGGATGCCACAGGTAAACTCAATGTCCGTCCTCGCCTCAAACCGGGCAAAAAAGAAGAGGAAAAAGGCCCGCGTCCCTTTTTGCCGCAATTTTTGCTGCGTATAGAAAACAGCCGGGTACATTATCAGGATCAGGATCGGCACTATCCTTTAAAAACAGCCCTTCGTTTTCCGCTTTTAAAGGCCGAGATCAAAGACCAGGAACACCTTGATTTTTCTGCCCGTTTGCGCAGCCGTTTAAGCGATCTGGACGCCCAGGGCCAATTGAATATTTGGAGTGGCCAAACAGAAATTCAGGCAGAACTCACCAATCCAGATTTAAAGCCAGCCGCCGCATATGCAGTCCGGGTCAAGGATTTAAAGATCAGCCAAGGAGCCGTGGCGCTCAAACTCAAGGCCCACTGGGAAGATTATCAACTGAAACAATTGCGCTACCAGGGCCATCTCTCAGTTCAAGCTTTGAAAGCCCGTGTTCCTCTGTATCGCTTACCGCTCAGGGTTTCAACAGATACCTATTTTACCCAGGATCTGCTCCAGATTAACGCCCTGCACCTGCAAAGCCCACAACAAGACCTCAGCGCGCAAGCCCTTCTCAGCCACTATCGCCAACCAGAAAAAATGCAGATCGAAGCAAGCCTTCAGATTCAAAATCTGGATCTTGGCGAACTAAGTTCATCTCTGATTCATCCGGCCCTTCAAAGCTTTCGCGAAATGAATCCCTCAGGTAAATTGCGTTCACGCCTGCACGTGAATGGCACCCTTCGCAATTTAAGGGTTCAGGGAGAAGCCGAAATGCCTCAGGCCAATATTCGCAAAATTCAGATTCAACATGCCAAAACCCGCTTCAGCTACGGAGACAATCAAGTCAAGATCCCCCATTTTGAAGCCCAGGTTTTTGAAGGACAAATCGCGGCACAAGCCGCATTACAACTGGGTAAAAATGCCCAAATTCAAGCTGAACTAAAAGCCCGAAATGTCTCTTTGGCCCCCATGAAGCAAGCCTTTGCGCTGACGCTTCCCCAGGACTACTCCCCGATCGGGCGCGTCAGTTTAGATGCCAGAGCCAATGGTTCGTTGAGTTCACCCCATGCCAAGGGGCGTCTCACATCAAGCCAATTAAGTTTTCCTGGCAGTCAAAAACTCTCAAGCCTGCAAAATATTGCACTCAATTTCGACTATAGCAAAGCGCTTACCCTGGGCAGCCTGCAAACCCAGGCGGCCGATATGGGAGTCCTTAAAATGGCGCTGCGCTTGAAAAATATGAATGAAATTGAAGCATGGCTTGAAAGTGAAAACCTGCCCCTCACCACAGTGAACAGATGGGCTCCGTCGCCCTATTTCAAGCAGGGCACCGCACGACTCAAGGGGCATTTAAACGGTTCTCTGGCAGACATCAAGAAAAATTGGCAGACCCTTTCTGCTCAAGCGCAATTGGAAACACAGAATATGCGTGTTTCCTATCCCCTGAATAAAACGCAGCCTCCCCTGGATCAACACCTGGATCAATTCAAACTGGATCTCGATTGGCAAAATGGGCACGCCCATTTCAAAGAATTGATCCTGGCAGAAAATGAATCTGTTCTCAAGGGCTCTGGCAGCGCTTCTTTGAGCGCCCTTCAGGGGCAAGACTGGTCCCACGCCCTGCAGGCCCATCTGGACGGAAAATTGAATACCTTGGATTTTCCTTTTCTCAAAAATTACCAGGTCGAGCAAGGTCAATTTGAAATCAGCCTGGACGTACAGGGAGCCCCAAACCGCGACTTTCAGATCAGCCTAAAAACCCAGGGCCATGATCTGGGCTTAAAAGGCATCCGCCTGGCAAGCTTGGGATTGGAAGGAAAATATGCGGGTAAAAAACTGAAGATTCAACAGGCCCATCTGCAACAGGGAGAAGATCGGGTCGATCTCAGTGGACAGGTCGATCTCAATGCCCCAAGCCCTGTTTTAAATTTACAGGCCAATAGTTACCGTTTTGATATACAAACCCTCTTAACCCTTTTACCACCAGACATACGCGCCCAGCTCGACAACCGCAAAAAAAATCTGGAAACACCTCCAGCCGACAAAGCGCCCCCGCTCTATGCCCTGCCCATGGTGCGTGAAAGAATTCTGTTCAAACCTGTCCTGGGCGATTCCAAACTGACTGAACTCAAACCCGAAGAATTGGCAATCCCAATGGGAGAACTGATCGAAGATCATTGGAACCGTTGGAAATTTCCCCCCGCCACTCTCGCCAATCGAAATGAAAACAGAGAAGAACCCCTGTCGCTGGGCGAAAGTCTGGCAGGCAAACTCTCGCTCGACTTGCAGGTCACAGGCAGCTTGGCCAATCCTCAAATTGCAGTACAAGGCCTGCTTCAAGAGGCCCAGGTACAAGACACCCAGATTTCAGAAAGCTATCTGAACGCAAAATACAGCAATCGACATATCACCCTGAACAAGGCCTATTTACAAGAAGCTGGCGGCAGTATTCTGCGCGCCTCTGGCGAGATAGATTTAGACAAGGAACTGCAACTTGAACTGCAGGGAGAAGGGATCAGCCTAAAAATTGCGGACCCTTTTCTCAAAGGCAAAACACGGCTTGAAGGCGGGCTCAACTTTTTTGCAGTGGCCTCTGGCAGCTTGAAACAACCTGAAATTTCAGCCCAAATGACAATTGATAAACTCTTGATGAATCAACTCTTTTTCGATCGTCTCGACAGTATTTCAGGCTATCGCAATGGCTATCTGAAGGATCTGCGTGTAGAGCTCAAATACGGCAACCAGGAGATCGTGGCCTATGGCGACTTTCCGGTTACCGATCTCAATAAACCTGTCGATCTGACCTTGAGTTTGCAGGATGACAGCTTTGGTCTGATCAACCTGTTTACAGGGGCTCTGGACTGGCGCAAGGGCAAGGGGGCCGTTCTGGTCAGATTGGTAGGCAGCCCCCGCAAACCTGAACTGGAAGGCACTTTTCGGATAGATCAGGCCACGGTTTATCTGCCTTCACTGAAAGAAACCATGAACAATATTGATATCAAAGGGGAAGTCTTTACCCAAAAAGTTCATATGGACTACCTACGCGGTAAACTGGCGGGGGGCAATTTAGAAGTCAAAGGTACGATGGATCTGCTCAATCTTTTGCCTTCGTTTCTCAATCTGGAAGCCAATGGTGAAAATCTCTTGATTCGCTATACCATGCCAGGGCTTTTAACCACACAAACAGCCGTCAAAGAAGCCAAGATTAAAATCAAGGGTTTGGTCAGTCAGCCCGTGATCAGCGGCAAGGTCAGCCTGGGTAAAAATGGCGAAACCACCTTCCCCTTTCTAAAAGATCGCCAGGATTTGCCTACCTCAAGTGAGGTCAAAGATGAAAGCGGAACCGTCAAACCTCCCCGCTTTTTATTTGGAGGACTCAAGGTTGAAATGCCCTTTGAGTACGGCTTGCATTCCCCCATTTTTGATATTCCCATTTTTTCAGAAAAAGGACTGAACTTACGCCATTGGGGGGGACAAATGACAATCACGGGCGATATCAAAGCCGAAAAAGGCACCCTCTATCTGTTTAACAATGCCCTCAAAGTCGATAAAATGGATGTCAATTTTCCCAAAGTGCGCACGGCAGTGGGTGAAACAGTGGGTATCAACCCCGATCTCAAAATTGAAACCAGCTTCAATGTCAAAGGCGCAGAACAGGCCGTTAAAGCCTTGATGACAGGCAAGCTTGAAGATCTGAAAAAAAATGAAATGCGTTTTGAATTCTCGAACAAACAGGGTCTGACCGATACGCAAATCTTTAACCAGATCTTTGGGGGAGAGGCCTTCACAGGTTTGAGTCAGGGCGATATTGCAGGGGTTGCGGCCAAATTCAGCGATGTCTTCCTGCGGGGGCTCTTCAACCCACTGACTTCCCGCCTGTCTGAACTCTTGGGCTTGGAAGAACTCTCCTTTGGCATTGTCGGACAATCTGTCAGTGGGCCGGTTTTCAGTTTCAATATCCGCTCCAATCCCTTTTTTCTGGTCGAAGATCTGATTGAGGAACGCCTCAAACAACTCAATTTTCTCAACCGGATCCGGATCTCGGGCGAAGGCACCCTTTCAGATCAAGCAGTCTACAAACTGGGAGGCAATTACAGTGTCAACGAAAATTGGGCATTGGATTACCAGTTTAAATCCAATGAACAACTGCACAAGGTCACCATTAAAGGTTCCTATAGCCTGCCAAGCGTTCTGGAGTGGCTGGGCTATTGGCGCAAACGTTTCAATGGAGAATTGCCTGCCCCCACCCCTTCTCCTGAACATGACGAGAATTCCTAAAGCCCTTCAAAGCAATCTGTTTTCAGAATTAATTTTTATAAACGCTCTTTCTCTGGGGGATTGGGTCTGCCTGTGTTCCAAGCTATAATGTCTGATATTGTAAGATCCATAGTTCTAAGGGTATAAATAGTTACTTGCAAACAAGGTGAATATCACAAGGAGTCAAATGAGATGGCAAAAATTGACAGTCTTTTCAAAGTATTGGTAGAAAAAGGCGGTTCGGATCTTCATATTTCACCCAACAATCCCCCATTGATTCGTGTCAGTGGTGATTTGATTCCCATCATGAATCAAAAGCTGACCGAAGACCAAATTCGCCCCCTGCTCTATGAAATCATGGATGATTTCGGCCGCAAACAATTTGAAGAAACCAATGATTTGGACTTTGCCTACAGTGTTGATGAATTAGGCTCCCGCTTTCGTGCCAATATTTTTATGGAACGCAAAGGCCTGGGTGCCGTTTTTCGTGTGATTCCCACCAAAATTCTCAGTGCAGAAGAATTGGGCTTGCCCAAGGTCCTGACCGAGTATTTCTGTCATCTGCACAAGGGCCTGGTTCTGGTCACGGGTGCGACAGGCTCCGGTAAATCAACCACCTTGGCCGCCATGGTCGATTATATTAATAAAAATCGCTCCGATCATATTTTAACCGTTGAAGACCCAATTGAGTTTGTGCACAACAGCCAAAAAAGTCTGGTGAATCAGCGTGAAGTCGGCAAAAACACAAAAACCTTTGCTTCAGCGCTCAAGGCGGCTCTGCGTGAAGATCCCGATGTTATTCTGGTCGGTGAAATGCGTGACTTGGAAACAATTGAATTGGCCATTACCGCAGCAGAGACAGGTCACTTGGTTTTCGGCACCTTGCACGCCTCTTCCGCTCCCAAAACCATCGACCGTCTGATCGACGCTTTTCCCACAGAAGCCCAGGAACAAATCCGTGCGATGTTGGGAGACAGTCTCAAGGGAGTCGTTGCTCAGCAGCTGCTGAAAAAGAAAGGCGGAGGCCGTGTCAGCGTTCAGGAAATCCTGGTGGGAACCCCCGCTGTCGCCAACCTGCTGCGTGAAGGCAAAACCTTCCAAATACCTTCAATTATGCAAACCGGCCGCAAAGATGGTCAAATGACCATGGACCAAGCCATCGAGGAGAAACTCAAGGCAGATCTGGTTACACCAGAAGAAGCCTATCTCAAGTCTCATGACAAGAGCCGCTTTAAACACCTGCTGCCCAAAGACGCGCAGGTCGAATAAGCGGTTTAAAATGCCAAAAGGCTCTCTGAAAAATCAGAGAGCCTTTTTTCATGAGCTTCTTGAATCAATTTCGCGCCCGAAACAGAGGGAAGATTTTAAACCCCAGTCAAACTGCGGGGAATTTTAGGATCGAATACATTTTTATTGTTCAGTTGAATTTCCAGGTTCTCATTTTGCTTAAAGCGATAGAGTTTGGCGGGTTTTTTTGAAAATTCCTGGGTAGTTTCTTCTGTATCCTCAAGGATATCCAAAAACGCAATTTTTTTACGGAAATTCCGTTTGTCTATTTGTTTATTTAAAATAATTTCATAGACCCGGCACAGTTCCGGCAACGTAAACTTGTCGGGCAAAAGCTGCAGCCCCAAAGTGGTATACCCCAACTTATTGCGTAAGCGCTGCAGAGCAAGATCAATAATCCGCAAATGGTCAAAAGCCAGTGATGGCAGCTGATAAACTGAGTGCCAGCGCACTTCACTGACTGCCTCAGAAGGGCGCAGGGTAAATTTTTCAGAGCTGACCAAAGCATAATAGGTAATCGTAATCACCCGGGCCCGTGGATCACGGTCAATTTCGCCAAAGGTATAGAGCTGTTCAAGATAAACATCATCCACATTGGTTTTTTCCTTGAGCTTATGCAATGCTGCGTCTTCCAGACTCTCAGCCATTTGCACAAAGCCCCCCGGAAGAGACCAATAGCCCTGAAAAGGCTCCATATTGCGCTGAACCAATAAGACTTTCAGATCTTCCTGCATAATTGTAAAAAGAACAATATCTACGGTAACAGCCGGATGTTGGTACTCCAGGATGTCGATAGCTCCAGTCCTCACTTTGCATTCACAAAAAAATTCACCCATGTCATAATATGATAGGTTACCTGAAAGGATCAAGCATCAACGTGGCACGGAATCCCTCGACGGAAGAGATTTCCACAAACAGTAACGTCATCTGGCTTTCCGACGCAACCCCCAAGAATTTGCCTGTCATTGGCCTCAAAGCATTGAACTTGAGCATTCTTCAGCGTCTGAAACTGCCTGTTCAACCGGCGTTTTGTATTACCACCCATGCCTATCGGCGTTGTCTGGAAAGTTTTGGAATTGTTTTGGATCAATCCCAGAATATGAATTTTCAGGAAGCGTTACAGATGGGGCGTCTAATTCAGCATAGTTTTTTTAAATACCCGCTGCCTGTTGATGTCTTGAGTGATATCCGCAATGCCTATCGGCAGCTGACCCACCCTCAAGAAGTTGCTGTTGCACTTAGACCTTCTCTGCCCTATCCTGATCCCTTTTTTGCCAAACGTCTGCGCCCGATGTTGAATATACGCGGCATGATCGAATTCGAAAAAGCACTCAAAATCGCCTGGGCCTATATCTGGCTCGACGAGATTGTCGCCTATCGCTTCTCCCAAGAGACCCTGACCCAACGTTTGGATGATCTCGCGATCATTGTACAGCCCTTTGCACAACCCGTAGTTTCGGGCAGTTTGCTCAGCTTTCATCCCGGCAGCAACAGCGACCAGGAAATGTTAATTGAAGCCGCCTGGGGTCAGAATGAAGCCGTCAGCCGTGGCCTTTTAAGCCCAGATCAATTTATCTGGCAACGCTTTTTAAAAAAAATCAGCCGCCAAACCATCGCCAGCAAGCCCTTTTATTTTGCAGTTGAAGAAGACGGCAGCTTGGCCCAGCGCGAGCTGGAAGTCAGCCGTCAAAAACAGGCCAGCCTGAATGAAACAGATCTGCTGATTCTGGCTGAAATGGCAGAAAAAGCCGTGGCAGGCTATAAACGCCCCTTGGAATTGGAATGGATTAAAACCGAGCGAGGCTTCCAGTTTATCCAGGCCCAGACACGCCAACAACCGACCACCAACGTGGTTCAGGAATCAGAATGGGAAAAACTGGACACGGTGGCCAGCTACTTTCGCCAGCCCTTTTCCCCCCTGGGCTGGAGTTTTTTACACCCCTTGCTTGAGCAGGCTTTAAAAAACACAGCCGACTATTTGGGTATCACAGGCTTACCTGAGCCTGCTTTTCGCCTGATCAACTATACGGCACATTGGCATCAAAGCATTCCCAAACTCTTTCAACAGGCCTTGGTCAGTTACCAAACAGACTTAAACGAGCAAGCGCGCTGGAAACAGTTCTGGCAAGTGGGCAGCAGCTTTTACAAAGCGCAACATACCTGGCGTACCCTCTATCAAGAATATCTTGAAAAGATTCAACGTTTCTGGGAAAATGACCCGGCCGGAGGAGAAGCAGAAGTCCTGCTTCAGGAAATGGACAACCTGGCTGACAGTGTTCAGGGTCTTTTAGATGCTTTGCTGATGGTGCGTTGTCTGAATCTGACCGGTCAACCTCTGCTGACAGGACTGCTTCAAGACTATTTTCAAGACCAGGAGCATCCGCCGGTCTATGATATCCTCTTTCAAGGCTTGCCCGGACGAAAATCACAAAGTCTCAGTCAAATGGATCTGATGCTTGAAAAAATTCACAGCGAACCCCGTTTATTGGCACTTTTCAAGAATCAACCCGCCCACACCCTGTGGGATCAACTGCAAAGTCAGGAATCCGGGCCTGAATTTCTCAATCTGATCAAGGAAAGCTTCGGGCTTTACGGCTACTATCGCACCGGTCTGGATCCCCTTTACCCTTCTTGGGTAGACGCCCCTCACAGTATTTTGCAAGAATTACAGGAAGCCATTCAACACCAGCGTATTTTCTGGGATACACGCATTCCAAACCAACGCGAAGAACTGACCCACTTGATCTTTGAGACCATCGGCCCCTGGAAATTGCCCGATATTCTTCTGATCCGCATTATTTTGCATTTAACCCAAACGCTGAGTATGACAAGAGAAGACGAGCCCTATTTTATTTCAATGTTCCTACCCGTACTCAGACGCATGATGGGAGGAATCAGTCGTTTTTTGCCCCTGGATTCACAGCAGGATATTTTTTACCTTGAAACAAACGAAATTCGCCATCTGCTTGAAACCCCCTTGAATGCCTTTCGCATCAAGGAGTTGAAAGAACTGATTCAGGCCCGCAAATATGAACGAAAAATCGGCAATAAATTGGGAAATCAAGCCCGACAAAAACTGGAGTCGCTTGAGTTACAAGGTCTACCCGCAAATACAGGCCAATATTTGGGCAAAGCGCGAATTATCTTGCGCAGTGACGACCTGAAAGAACTGCGCCAAGGAGAAATCCTGATTACAGATTATTTTGAGCCAGCCTGGGAACCCGCATTGGCCAAAGCAGGTGCCTTGGTGATGGAGTTGGGGGGATCTCTTTCACATGGCGCTCAACTGGCACGCCAATACAAACTGCCCGCCATCGCCTGCCTGCCCCAAGCAACCCGCAAACTCAAAAATGGTTATGTTTTACGTTTAGACGGCACAACCGGACAAATCTCAGCCTATCAAGCTGAAGCACTCGAAAAACAGGAAGACTTCGTCTCCTAGCCACTTGTGCGCAAATCCTCAGGTACGGCCCTTACCATTTTCGCAATTTCTTGCGCCAACGAAGTTTTCAGACCTGTTTCGCGCAGTAATTTTTCAGCACTTAAGGAAACATCGGCCGGCCGGGGAGCAGGTAAATCTGAGGTTTTAAAAGAGCCCGGCAGAATCAAATCTGTATTTAAATTCAGCGCTTGTGCCAAAGCCATGCCCGCATCCCAACGGCTGCGGCGTTCTGAAGCCAGATGATACACCCCTTCAAGCGTCCAGAGTTGCTCCAGCCATTCCAGAAGTGTGCCCACATAGAGTGGCGCATTAAATTGATCCTGAAATAAACGCACTTCTTTGCCCCTCTGAAGCGATTCCACCAACCAGCGCGCAAAAGAAGTTTTTCCTGTGGCCCACCAAGAAAGAAAGGTAAAACGCAAAATCAAAGCCCGAGGCAAATCTTGAACCACCTGCTCAGCCAGATATTTGGTGCGGGAGTAATGGTTAATCGGCTCTGGCAAATCACTTTCGCTATAGTGCCCCTGGGCCCCTGAAAAAATATCATTCGTAGAAATATGAATCAGTTTGGCCTCACAGGCTTCAGTAGCCAAACGAACAGCCAGAGCGGTCTGTACATTTTTCTCAAAGGCCACGCGGTAATCACGCTCACAGCCATCGACATCGGTCCAGGCCACGGTATTAATAATCAAATCGGGCTGAAAACGCTCACACAGGCTCAGGGTCGCAGAAATATCCCGCAAATCCAAAACCGTCAATTCACTGCCTGGATGTTGGAAACAGGTGCCCAGGACGGTATAGCGTTCTTTTAATGACTGAAATAAAACACCCCCCAAGCCTCCAGATGCCCCTGTAATCAGGATACGTTCGTACATAGCGCTCTCCCCTGGTGAATTCTATCTTTTCAGGATACTATACAGATATGCAAACTGGCAGTCAGGTTTCTCGAACACCCCATCAAACACGCTTAGCATGTCTATCAACGAAGTCTTAGATCAGGCTTTTGAAGCCCTTGAAAACAAACACTATGCAGAAGCCGCCGATAAATTTCAAACCGTACTGGCGGCCGACCCTACTCAGGTCGAAGCCCTGCACTATCTCGCGGTCTGCCAGCATGCCCTAAAAAACACAGCACAGGCACGGGACTTGTTTATTCAAGCCGCTCAGCTCAACCCTTCGGATGCAGATATCTATCATAATTTTTTCACCTGCGGCTACGAACTTTATGGCCAAGGGCTTTATGCCGAAGCCATTGCCTATTTTTCAGCCATTATTGAGCTCAATATGGACAATCTTGAGCAATCCTGGATTTATTTGGCCCGCTCGCTCAGACACAGCAACCAGGCCAACGAATGCGCAAACGCTTTAAATCAGGCTGTGCAGCGTTATCCCAATAATTTTCCTTTGCGCTTGGAAAACACCTTTCTCTTTCCTCAAATTTATTTTTCAACCACAGAAATTGAAGGCTGGCGAAAGAGATTTCTACAGAAGCTTTCCGAGCTCGACAGCTATTTACAACCTGAACGCATAGAAGCCATTCAGGCCAGGGGCATTGACTGTGACAGCCCTCTTTTTGGAATTTTCGCCCAAGGCCTGAACGAACGCGAAACCACCCAAGAAATTGGCCGGATCTGGGAAAAAATGGTGCCCGTAGCGCAATCAACGCCCCCCCCACGTCTTTCAGCATCCGATAAAATCCGAATTGGCATGGTCTCGCCTTCTTTTTGGAATCACTCCACCATGCATTATTTTCTGGGGGTGATTCAAACCCTCGCCCAGGAAAAAGATCTGGAACTTACCGCCTTTTATCTGGGCGGCAACCAGCAGGATGCCATCACCGACAGGATCAAAGCCACGGTCTCCCATTTCGAGATTCTGCCTTGGCATCTCGATCCCTGTCTCGAAATTCTCAACCGCTGCGCGCCCGATATTCTGCTTTATCTGGATATTGGCCAGGATCCTTTTCTCTATTCTTTGGCCTCCAATCGAATGGCCCCTGTCCAATGCGCCATGACCGGTCTGCCCATGACCAGTGGCCTACACAATCTGGATTATTATCTTTCTGGCAAAGCCTTCGAAGCCCCCCAGGCCCAGGCCCATTACAGCGAAAAACTGGTTCTGTTTGAAGGGCCGATTGTGACCTATCTGCCGCCCCCTACGCCTGAAAGAATCAAAACACGCACCGAACTGAGCCTGCCGGAAGACCGCCACCTATACCTTTTCCCCATGACACTCTTTCGGGTCGATCCTGAATTTGAACAGATTATTCCTGAAATTTTACGCCGCGATTCTGAGGCTGAATGGCTGTTTATCAGCTATCGGGGTCTGGAAAAGGTTCTGCTTGAACATTATCAAGGGGTTTTTCCTGAGCTCTGCGACAGAATTCACTTTTTACCCTGGCTCAGCCAACCTGATTTCCTCAGTCTCATGGCCCAGGTAGATGTGATCATGGACAGCCTGCGCTTGGGGGCTGGCAACCTGGCCTTTCAGGCTTTCTGGATGGATACGCCCCTGGTCACACTTCCCAGTGAATTTCTACGCTGTCGGATCGGCACAGGCCTTTACCAACTGATGGGCCTTGACGACGGCATTGCCCATGACCAACAGGATTATATTGAAAAAGCACTGAAAATAGCAACTCAGCCAGCGTACCGTCAGGATTTACGCCAACGTATCCGGGCAAGAAAACAAATTCTCTTCAATAATCCAATTTATACCCAAGAGATGGCCGCCTGGTTCCGCACTGTTCACGCCAGCAAGGACTGACCCGCTTGCACGACTCTTTTGCCTTCGCGGGTTAAACAGGCACGCTGCACAAGCAAATCCACAACTTTTTCCTGTAAGGCCTGATCCAATAAGCTTTGCAAAGCCCCAGTCTCAGTCAAAGCCGCATGAATTTCGGCAAGCGTCATCTCAAATCTTTCAGCAAAGGGTTTTAAAAGCAGCGCCAATTCTTCAGCGCGGATCTCAAGTGCTTCCTGCTGAACAACTTCACGCACCACCAGGGCCAGACGTAAATCGGCATAATCCTGTTCAAAATTTTCAGGTTGCTGACGCCAGAGTTCAAAAGCCCGGTCCCGTTCGCCCTGAGATAAGCTCCAGGCCGCTAAAGCAGCTCCTTCTTCACGGTTCCAGCGCGCCAACTGCTGTGCAATAAAGAGGTCTTCAGGAATCTCAATCTGCGCAAGCTCAGCCAGGCTGTAAAGCAGCCCACGCCTTACAAATTGCTGCCATTGTGCCTGATAGCGCTCAGAAAGCTGCGCTTGTAAGTTTGAAAAAGCAGCCGCCCAATCCACTCCCAGACCCGAAAGCGAGGGAAAAGCATCATCCAAAGGGGGGAGTGCCAAAGCCTCTACTTTCTGGAGATAGACGTGGCAATTCGCTCCGCTTGCGCCAGGCAAATCCCATTGAAACTGATGCGATTCGCCCGGCTTCAAACCCACGAGGTTTTGAAAAAAACCGGGGGCAATCAAATCATTCCGTACCCTGCCAGCATAAGACTGGCAAGCTCCCGGCAAAGGTATTCCCGCCACTTCAGCATAAAAATCAAAACAAATACGATCCCCCTGTGCCACAGGCCGCATGACCTCTTCTGCCTGTGCCAGCGCATATTGAAGCTCAATCAAATGGGATTGAAGCAGTTCCTCTGTCACTTGCTGAACAGGCGGAAGCTCGAGAGTCAAACTCAATTCAGGCAAATAAACGGGGGGAAAGACCCTGGCCAACACAGACACGCCCCGATCATCCTGCGACTCTATCTGGGGCAAATCCCAGAGCTGACGCCCCTTTTGGATTAAAAAGGCATCCAGTTCCAGAGCCAGCCAGTTTTGTACATCCTGTGGAGGCAAATCAGTCGGCAAGGCAAAATATAGGCGGTAATGCCCCGGGCTTTCTTCTAAAACAGCAACCGACGACATCAGGCGAACCCTAACCAGCGTGTCGCACTCCCCAAATAGGAGCTGGCTGAACTGACCATGCTGCTCACTGAATCACTGACTTTGGTTCCTATGGTATTCCAATCCGTATTCACAAGCGTCTGCACAAACTCTGCCCCGGTATAAACCGCGGCACTGGCATAGCCCACCACTCCCCCGGCCAATTGGCCTGCACTGGCAGTCGTTTTCACAACCTCAAGCACAGCATTGGAAATATTCAGTGCGGTGGGTTTATCAATCGCCAATTTCACCTGGCCTACCATTTTGAGAAACTGATCTCCCAACGCAATCAAGTTGGCACCAGGCACCACGCTTTTTAAAAGTTTATCAATCGCCCGTGTCAATAAATGACCGCCAGGAACCAGCTCAATACTGGCCTTCAGATCCTTCAAAAATTGGGTTACCTGGCTGCCAGCCTCATGCAAATTTTCAAGATTGGGTTCATCCCACAATTTTTCACAGGCTTTCAAACTGGCTTTGCCTGAACAAACCGCATTCAGAGGAGCCAAAACCTTGCCCGTCCCCTTTGCAATTGCAGAATGACCGCTGAGCTGAGCTGCTGTTTGTGTGACGCGTGTGGCTGAGCGAAGATTTTCAGCGCTGATTTTACCATCCATCAGCGCCAAGGATTGGTCAACATCCTTTTTGCTGGATAAAACAGTATCCACATCTTTCAAGGTTTTTGACATTCCCGATCGGCTGCCTATGGCCTGCTCCAAACGGCTCAAGGTCTGCGTGCCTGACTTGAGCGTATCCGCAGTCACTTCTCCCTTCATCAAACGGGCGGTTCCCTCTAAATCAGAAACCACCTGCATACCTTGCTTATAGCCCGATTTGAGGTGTCCCATCTCTGTTTCGGCCCGTTGCAGATCTTTTTCAAGCGAAGATCCAGCTAAACCACTGGCCAAATGTCCGCTCCGACTTTGTAAAACAGAGGCGTTCTGTCCTTGCAGATCGTGCTCCAATTTCCCTACGGCTTCAGAACCCGTTAATTCTTTCAGACGGTGGGTTTGATCTGTGCTGGATTTAACCTGCTCTAACATGCGCTGAGAGGTATTCAAAGCAGGAACCTTGGTTTTGGAAACAGGGGTACCTGGACTTGGGGGCAAGGGCGCACTTAGGGGGTCTGCCACGCGTGGTACAGAGGAATGGATTTCAGGCATGCAAATCTCCTTGGCTTAGATCATGATATTTCTTATTGTAAATGTTCAAGCTGAAATTTGCAGCTTATTTTTCAAATTAATTCAATACATTTTATAAAGATAAAGAAGGGGTTCAGGCTGAAAATTCAAGATTACTAATAGACATTTAAAGCCAATATCGCTTGTTTTCGAGAATTTAAAACAAAGAAATAGAAGTATAAAACCTTTCTGACAAGTAGAAATTCAGGTCTTTGTATTCTTAAAAAAAATAAGTACAATACTAAAATCTGTGCTCCAGAAAAAAACCAAGCATCCTGTCTGATCTGAATTGCAAACAGAGAGGAAATTTCACTTGAATCTGAAAGAACTGGCCCACCTGCGCCAGCGCGCCAGCCACCTGGATCAAAACCGCCATCATCAGGCCCGCGAATTCTATTTGTCTGGGCTTAAACTGCTTGCGGCAGCCCAACAAGAAGGCTATCAAAACAACAAGCGCCTCACCGAAGCTCTGACTCAGTTTTTACAAGCCCTGCGGCTGCATCACCGCGATCAGGGCTCTGCTCTGGCTGCGGCCTATATCTTTGGTCTGGCTGGCAATCTGAACCAGGCCCAACGCTACCTGCGTCTGATTCTCGAAGTAACACCCCAGCATCCAGAGGCCCTAAAACTGCAGGCGCAACTGAGCCAACCCTTTACGCAGCCCCAAACAGAGCCAACACAGCCAGCCTCAGCAATACCAGATCATGATGCACTCTATGATCTTTTGGCCGAAAAAATTCACAAAGAGATCCACAGTCTTCACCGCCAGGGCATCTTTGTGCCTGTGCTTGAACCCGATGCCTTGGCTCAATTGGCAGAAGACACCGAGAATCGAAAAAACAACTATGCCTGGCTCTGTGAACAGAGAGAACGCGTCGAAACGGAAATAGACACCAGTGATTTGGCACAGGCGATGCAAATACTCGAAAAAGCATTGAAACGCCAAGAAGGTATTTATGAGGCCTCGCTAAAAATGCAAGTCCTGGTTCCCCATCTTCAGGAGTTCGAGCGAGAAGTCATCACCGTGACAGTGGCCATGCTCAAATCACCGACCCTCGAACGTGTCAAAGAAACAGAGGTCCAACTCGAAAACATGCTGGATCGCTGTGATACTCTGGCCGATCAGATTGATGAACTTGAAAATAAGGGTTTTAGCCACAAAAATCTGACGGATCTTTACCATCTGCTGGTGGTTCGACTCGAACATCTGCAGGATAAGCTGGATGAGGTGATTCCCCTGCGCTAAACTGAAGGCATGCGCCCCAAGGAGAATCCCATGACTGTGCAACTTGTTCCGATTCAAACGGGAGATGGCTCCTATACGTTTTACAATGTACACGAGAATATCTATTTCCGCTCCCTGCAAGGAGCCCGCGAAGAAGCCCGCTATGTCTTTCTTGAGGGGACCCATCTGCTTGCCCAAAAACCCGATTGGCAGGTGCTTGAATTGGGCTTGGGTCCGGGTATGAATTTTCTGGTTACCGCAGAAGCTTTTTTAGACAAACAACCTGGCGGCTGTTTACGCTACCATGTGGTTGAAAATGCGCCCTTAGAAGCAGCCCGCTTAAATCAGCTGCATTATAGCCAATGGCTGAAAGAGCCCCAATTATTCGAGCTGTTGAAATCTGTGCTTGAACAGGCCAAAACAAACAGCCACTGCCAAGCCCAGTTTCAAAATATCGAACTGGTGCTTTATCACTGCTCCTGGGATCAGGTCGCACTCCCCCCTAAACTTAAATTTCAAGCCCTTTATCACGATCCTTTCGGCCCGGCGGCAAACCCCGAAGGCTGGAATCAGGCTTGTTTTGATTGGGAAGCACAGGCTTTAAGTGAAACGGGTATTTTAGCAACCTATGGAGCCGCCACCGCCGTGCGCAAAGCCATGGCAAAAGCAGGCCTGCACCTGGCTTCTCGCAAAGGTTCAGGCAATAAACGGGAAATGACCCTGGCAGCAAAAAATGCTGAAGTGCTGAGTGACTACAACCTGCTTTTACGGGAAAAATATCTAAAATGACAGCGATTGCCATTATCGGAGCTGGCTTGGCAGGTTTGGGGCTGGCCCATGCCCTGCTGGAGGCTGGTGTTTCAGCCCAAACACTTGAAATTTTTGAGTCTCGCCAGCCCGGAGCAGGGGCTTCTGGTCTGCCCGCAGCCCTGATGCACCCCACCCCAGGCCGCAGTCTGGAACCCAAACCTGGCTATTGGCAGGCCTATCAATTCAGCCAGCATTGGTTAAACAAGCTGCAAAACACAAATGACACCCCCCTCTACCAAGCGCTGTCCCTCTTGCGTCCGGCCAGCACAGCTCAAACCCTGCAACGCTTTCAACGCTCCCAGGCGCGGCTCAGCCCTGAACTCCAGCAGCATATTTATCCGCTCTCAGCCCAGGAAAGAGCTGATTACAGCCTGTTTTATCATCTGCCCGAAAACAATTTTATGGTGCAACCCGCTTTTCAGGTCTGGATGCCTCGCTTAATCCAGACCCTTTTACACAGACTTCAACGTGCAGGAGTCAAGCTCAGAACAGAGCAGGTCTTAGAATTGCAACCAGAGGAGGGGGGCTGGCGCTTAGAAACTGAAGTCAAACGAGAAAGCTTTGCTCAGGTCATTCTGGCCCCCGGTGAAGAGCTGCCCCAATGGTTTCCTTTGCTGCCCCTGGAACGTATTCGGGGCGAAGTGTTGCGCCTACGCTCTGCTGCGTTTTCAAAACTGCCTGCCGCACTGAGCAGCGGGGGCTATTTGATGCCCTTGGGCGGTGAAGAGGCTTTGGCCGGCCCGACTTTTTACCCTTGGCATGAAAAACGCGAACAAACCTGGAGCATTGCTGAAATCAAAGCTCCCCTGCAAAGCTATCTGCCTGAAATTGAACAGGCCGAAGTCATGCAGATTTGGTCAGGTGTGCGCACCCTCGTCCGCCATGATCGGGAACCCCTGGTGGGCCCCGTACCCGGCAGCCAAGGCCTGTTTGTTTTTTCAGCCTTTGCCACCAAAGGACTCCTGCAGATGCCTTGGCTGGCCCAGGCCCTGGCACAGATACTGCTCCATCAAGACGCCGATTTTCCACAGATTTTCCACAGTTCTCGTCTCAAACAAGAGCTGTGGCAACTGCAGACCCCATGTCGCTGAGTGTGATTGTTTTGACCTCCCCTGGCCGGGAAGATAACCTGCGAGCCTGTTTAAGCGCGCTAAGCCAACAAAATCGACTGGCAGAAAAAATTCATATTGTGGACGACGGTTCCCAACGGGGCGCAGCCATTGTTAAAGCCTTTCAGACAGAACTGCCCCTGAGCTATGACTGGCGACCCCATGACTATTGCATGAGCCGCTCTTATAACCGGGCGGTGAAGGCCCTCTCCAGCGAAAGACTGGTTTTTCTTTCAGGAGATATCCTGCTCAACCCCCAGGCCCTGAGCTTTTACCACGAATACTATCAAGCGCTTCCACCCAGCGCGATTTGGGGATATTTTGGCTCACACAAACCTGAAAGTGTTACCTCACAACTGATTCCTGGTCGTCAGGTCAATATTCGCGATATCCGCCTCTGGTTTACCCCAGAGGAAAAACTTACCTGCCCCCCTGAGATGTTCCAGCATCCCCAGATTTACGCCTGGGGAGGAAATTGGGCCCTCTCCCGCAGTCTCTTCACCGCAGCAGGGGGCTTTGATGAGCGATTCAGCGGCTGGGGCTATGAAGACGTCGCCTTTGCCAATCGTTTGATCGCACAGGGGGTTCCTCAGGCCTTTGCAATTGATGTTTGGGGCGAGCACCAAGTTCACCCAGAGGGCGAAGACAGCGCTGTGGCGAAAAAAAACCGTGAACGGATTGGCCCTTTGGCCCCCAGCCGTCATGAACCAGGTCTGCTCTTTCACCCCGGCCGCACGGATCTTCCCCAGCGCTTAATCAAGGATTATGGCGTGGTCGCCCAGGTCTCAGGGCGGGGCACAGAGGGCGGCCAATAAGACTGCCCCCGGTTGTGACAGACCTGGTACAAAAGCGATTCCCACTCCCAAATACGCACCTGCCAGGTATAGGCTGTATTGGCATATAAAACCTGACGGCTGAGACGATTCAGAACTTCTTCAGGCTCTTTCAACCAAAGCATCAGCGCATCGGTCAAAGCTGAAAGGTAGCGACGGGCATAATTCTCACGGGGCTCAGGTGGTACCAATTTGGCAAAACCATTTGTGGTTTCAGGCAAGGCTCCCATCTGTGTCGTAATAATATCGCAACCACAGGCCATGGCCTCCATTACGGCAATACACGAAGTTTCACTAAAGGTATTGGGATAGGTCAGTAGATGCACTTTGGACAATTCCTTGACCAATTCAGGCTGGGGCAAAGAACCCACCAACTCTACATTTTCAGTTTCCCGACAACGCTGGTAAAGCTCCTGTAGCCAAGGCTGCTCCTCAGATTCTTGGTAAGTTTTCAATGAAGAAAAAACCTTCAGCTGCAATTGCGGAAAAATTTCGCGCATCAAAGGAAAAATATCGATTAAGACCGCCAATCCACGCCCAGGCACCGAGGTATAGGCCAAAGTGGGCACTTTTGCTTTGGCCACAGCCAAGGCCGCTCGGTCAGGAAAAAGATAATGAAAATCAGGTGCAATCGCGTTGCGGCGAATACTGAGGCGCTCAAAAGGTAAATTGAATTTCTGCCGGTAAGTATCCAATTGCCAGCGACTGACAAAGATAAAACGATCCCAGGCTTCTTGAACCTGCACATGCTGTAAAGCCACCATACTGGCCTCATCGACGGCATGTTGGGTCCACAGTAAAAGCGGGGTATTCTCTGGTAGAAAAGGCCGCACCGTGATTTGAGGTTGCAAAGAATTTAAACTGATCACAGCATCAAAATGCCTATCGGCAAAAATAGCTTCGGGTTCTTCTGTCAGGGTCAGGCATTCCACACCACGGTAATGCCCCGGAGTCGTGGTGGCATTGAGCAAGGTCACCTCATGCCCCCGTTCTCCCAGCGCAGCCATCAGATAGCAAAGCGCAGACTGAGATCCTCCCAAAGGAATCTGGTAGGGGCTTTCCGGCGTATAGTCCATATCCCCGCTGTCAATAAAACAAAGCTTGAGTTGAAACATCTTCGTCTCGTTTCTGAGGAGCTGAGCACATTATACTCTGCTCCTCAGCAAGACAACACTTTGCTTAGGTTTCTTCCTGATCGGCAGGAGCCACGGCAGGGGGTTCTGGCTTGCGCAATCGGCCCAGTAAGGTTTTGATCCCCACTCCTGCCGTTAGCAAAGCCGCGAAGAGCAAAGTGGCACGGAATAAATCCTTGCCCCCCATCGCCAAGGGGAAAAAGAGCAATCCCAAAAGATAGGCAATCGACAAAGCCCGAGGCGAAAGCAATTCCAAACGGGTCACCAGAACCAGCTTCAAGAGCAGCCAGATCAACCAGGCACAGCCAAAATAGATCAACAGAGGAGGCAGGAAGACCAGAATATTGACCAGCATGCGCAGAGTATCCTGCAAAGCGCGGTTCAAACGTACCCGCAACTGCTCGCCCACATCTCCCAAGCTCCAGAAACGACTGGGGGCTTTCTGGGTTAAAACCAAATCCAAAGAAGCCATGCGCAACATCTGTTCAAATTCCTGACGTTGCAGTTCCTGCTCACGCAATTGACGCTTCAAGGCACGTTGCTGTGCTTTATTCTCTTTGTTTTCATTCACTTGCGTTTGCAGATCATCGATTTCAATTTTCTGGCGCTGCAGTTGCAGCCAGAGATCTTCACTGCGAATCTGTTTGCTGCGCACTTCTCCGGTTTTTTCAATCTGCTCTATCACGGTTAAGAAATGCTGTTTGGGCACTTTCAGACTGATCCGCGCAGTGGCAGTTCCCTCTTCAGGACGCGACATTTCTGAACTGACAATATAGCCCCCATGCTCGGTCATCAATTTGCTGACGCTGCTGAAAGCCTGGTCTAAACGGGCAACCTCAACACCCAGGGTTGCGCTTTTGACCAAATAATCGGCCTGATTATACCCCTGCAGAATAGGAATTTTTCGCGCCTGATTGTCCTTTTTCAAAGCTGGCGCAGCGGGTCTTTCTTCCTTGGTTTTGGCATCTTCTGCCAGCAAATCCTGACGGGCAGCGCCCAAAACCATCGGTTCTTCCGTGACGGCTTTGTCCTGATCCCGCTCAACGCGATTGGCATCCTCCAAGAGGGGTTGGTTCTGAGCAATCAAGCCCTCATTGCGTGCTGCCACACGTCC
This sequence comes from bacterium (Candidatus Blackallbacteria) CG13_big_fil_rev_8_21_14_2_50_49_14, assembly GCA_002783405.1. Lineage (NCBI taxonomy): Bacteria > Candidatus Blackallbacteria > bacterium (Candidatus Blackallbacteria) CG13_big_fil_rev_8_21_14_2_50_49_14. Next base: position 213,622 of record PFGG01000075.1, read on the forward strand.
GCCACCCGGCAGGGTTTTGGCGCGGCTGGTATCCAAGCTCTGGGCCTCGGTCTGTTCTTGTACTCCTGTCGGTGCTTCTGCTTGCAACAAAGGTTGCCCCGTTTTAAGAACGCCGGTGGGAATGAGCAAAGCGATCACCAGTACCGCAGCAGCCACAGAAAGTGCGGGAGGAGACTTCAGCTGCCGCAAAAGTCTGAGTGCCCAAGACTCGCTCACAGCAGGCGTCAATTGAGGTTGAAGCTCTGTCCAAAATTGCTCAAAATAATCAGCCGGAGGCTCCTGCTTGAGACTTTGCAAAAGGGTATGCAGGCCCGGATCAGCAGGAGGATCCTGCGTCCACTCCTCAGACTTTTCTGAATTTTCATCAAAAACGGGACTCATGGGGACTCCCCCTTGTTGGCAAAATAGGGTTGAAGCAGTTCCTTTAATTTTTTCCGGGCATAGTGCAAACGCGAGCGCACCGTTCCGGCTGGGCACTCCAATACTTCAGCGGCTTCAGCACAATTCAGCTCTTCCAGTTCCACCAGTGTTACCACATCCCGGTGCTCAGGAGAAAGCGTTTCGATGGCCTGCAAAATACGTTGACGAATCTCTGCCCGTTCGAGTTGTTCTGGCAGTTTTTCACCACTTTCACCGGTTTCAAGCAAAAAGGTTTCAGGTTCGGTTGGAAGTTCGCGCCGAAAACGGGAACGCAAATGGTTTCGGGCCGTATTCAGGGCAATTCTATAAAGCCAACTGCGAAAGGCCTGTTTATTCTGCAATTGAGGCAAAGCGCGATGCACCTTCACAAACACCTCCTGCAAAATATCGTTTACATCCTCATGCTGAGGAATCATGGCATGCACCATAGAATACAGCTGCGGCATAAACTCCTTCACCACCTCTTTGAAGGCCTGTTGATCGCCCTGTTGTGCCCGGTTCAGTTTTTGGATCAGTTCGTTGTTCACATCTGTCCGTTTATTATTATCGGGTTGTATCATTCATGACCCTGCCCGTTGAAAAAGTGTTCAAAACTCTGTGAAGATTTTTGCATTGCTAACAAAATCTGCTGCAGGAAGTGTACCGTATCTCTTGCAGCAATGTGAGTTCAAGAATAGGACAGCCTGGAGTAGAATAAAAGAAACGTGCTCTCCTCAATGGCACCAGAGTTCAAGCAAAGGAACCCCCTTGAAAACCAGATTAAGAAATCCAGCTTTCTTCCGCGCGGCCCTCTTACCACTTATATTCTGCCTGTTTTTAGGCTTGAGCAGGCCAGCCCAAGCTGCTCATATTGGCTATTATTTTGGCACCTTCGATCCCCTACACAAGGGCCATTTGAATTTGGCTCAAGCAGCCATTCAAACGCTGAAGCTCGATAGCTTGTATATCCTGCCCAATTACAGTCCCACCCACAAACCCGGTGCCAGCTCCTTTATGCACAGATACCATTTGGTTCAGATGGCCTGCCAACGTGAGCGCCATTTCAAAACCTTGGCACCCGAAGCTTTTAGTAAAGCCTATCAACAGGATCCCCAAGACCCGATCCGCCCTATCATCGCAGCAATCCAAGCCCAGGAAGGAGCAAAGCATACGTTTTATCATATCAATGGCACCGACTCCTTCAACAAAATGGTAAGCTACCATAAATTGCCGACCCTTCAAGAAAACAGGATTGTTGCGGTCTTTCAACGCCAAGGCTACCAGGCCCAGGAGACACCTGAAGTTAAGCGCTTAAAGCTGGCGGGTAAAATTCAATTTTTTGACACCGCACTTGAAGCGGGAAGCTCAACCCAAATCCGGAAGCAAATTCAAACTGGAAATTTAGCCCAGGCAGAAGCCTCTCTGCCTGACTATGTCTTGCATTATCTGCGGCGAAATCAGCTCTATGGCTGGAAAGAAAAAGAGCTGGAGCTTGAAACGTTCAAGCGTCAAATGTCCCCAGGATACACCGCTCAGCCCCTTCAACCCCACAACAGCTCGTACGCCTTTGAAGAGCACCCGCTTCAAACGCTGATCGATCCCGAATTGCTGGAGAATCCTTTAAGTTTACAAGTGGATCCCTATTTGGCAGCAAAAATTCCCAAACCTGTCTATGACTTGCTTTTACACCATTCTGTCAAGTTGATGATCGTGGGCGGCCTTTACCCCGATACTTTGCCTCTCTTGAACCGCTTGGGCTTCGAAAAGTTAACCGCTTTTTCACCCGCTCAAGAGCGGATTGGCCTATACTATCTCTTTGGCTACCAGGCGGGTCAACCCACATTGATTCTCACCCATCTCTTTGGAGAAGATCGTCTCTTCCACACGGTTTTAGAGTATGCAAACCTCTTCTACCGCCACCTGATTCCACTTGATCAGATAAAAGTTTACACGCAAGACAACACAGCTTCACTCACTCAACGTCTCTGCCAAACAGCCCTGAAAGATCTTGAAGCCCATTCTCAAACCACTGTCCTGATAGGCTACCATGGTGCCTTTCAGCATCTATTTTCTGATCTCACGCTGTATCTGCATCACCTGAACACCGCCACACTCAATGGCCTGAGCTTGGAAGAACTCGACCAGTTTATTCAAAAGCAAAACCGCCAATTGCTGAACCCGCCTCAATTGGGAAGCCCTTATTTCCCTTATTGGGAATATCGCCTGCCCTCAGGGCAACGCTTTATTTCCTTTCGCAATACCTATGGCGCTGCCAGCCAAGCCTTGATCCAGACACTGTATCAAAAAGGCTTTCGACGTTTTGTCGTGTTTGGCAATGCCGGGGGGCTTTCTGACAAAGTCAAACTGCATCAGATCTATGCACCCACTTCAACACGTTTTCAAAGACAAACGCTCACGCTGAATAATCAAGCAACATCAGACTATCCCGCCGCCTCTCTGGTCAAAGTGCGTTCCGTCTTAGAAGAAACCCAGTATTGGCTTCAGATTCAACCCCCCACAGATTTAGTGGATGTTGAGAATTTTGATATTTTTGCAGCCCTGCAGAACAAAGAAAACATTTCTCTCTATTCAGCCGTTTTGGTGAGCGATCTGCCCGGCAAGCAAGACATTTCGACCAAACAGGAAGACAGTCCTGAAATGATCGCCTTAAAGAGGCAGTTCTTTTTTAGAATCATACTCAAGAGTCTTCAAGAGATATCTTCCTCACCCAAGCGTTTAGACGCTCCACAAACGCAGAAAACAAGCGCACTCTTTTCTCTGCCCCTTCGCAGAGATAGTAAAATAAATCAGCTCCAAAGAAAAGCTCAAAAACATGCAAGAATACGCCTTCACCCCAGAAAACATCGTCAACTGGCTGCTTGCCCCTGAAATTCCAGCCCAGGTCAAAATTCCACGCATCATCTGTGAAGGTCGTCGTCTCGATCCTCGGGCCTGGCTCTTGGGCGAACTGATCCGATTGGGGAATCTGCCAGAACAAACGATTTTTTTAATGCGCGAACGCTACCAGGCAGGTGCCGCGCTCTTTGAGGATCCGCCCACAGAAATCAACACAGAAGATCTGAATTGCCTCAGCCCCAACACATCAATTCCCTTGCGACTCTATCGACCCAATACAAGCCAAGAAAGCCTGCCCTGTATTCTCTATTTTCACGGGGGCGGCATGGTGATTGGCAGTATTGAAACCCATGATGGCTTGTGCCGACGTCTGTGTAAGGGCACAGAGGCCGCCGTTTTGTCTGTGGATTATCGTCTCGCCCCTGAAAACCCTTTTCCCGCTGCTTTGGAAGATGCTCAATCCGTTTGGCATTGGCTTCAAAGCCAAGCCACAGAGAACAAACTCTTGCCCCACAAAATCGCAGTCGCTGGAGACAGCGCCGGGGGAAATATTGCCGCCTCACTTTTACAGGATTTGCTGATCAGCGGTCAAGCCAGCCCCTGCGCCCAGGTTTTACTCTACCCTTGGATCGATATGGGGTTCGACTGGCCCTCCATGAAAAGCATGGCCGAAGCCCCTGTCTTGAGCACCCAAGACGTGCATTGGTTTCAGGAACACTATCTGCCCGCTTGGGCCAATCCCCAAGCTCCCCGGCTCTCACCGCTTCAGTCTTCTGGCCGCGCACAAGAGCCACCAGCTTTTGTTTTAACCTGCGGCTTTGATCCCCTGCGCGATATGGGCAAAGCCTATGCCGAAAGCCGCAGACAGGAAAATATTGAAGTTTTTTACCATGAAGCCCAAGGACAAATCCACGCTTTTCTTCAGTCTCCCCGCGTTTTGCCGGAAGCACGCGAAGTCATGCGGATGCTGTGTCAATGGTTGAAAATGCAGTTTTCTCAAGATTGAAAAGCTTAAGCCCGTGGAAAAGACAAATGCCAGGCTGTCCCCTGAGAAAGAGGAAGGCGTCGACACTGTCCTTCCAATTGATGCGCCAGACGCTCTACCAAGTGCAAACCCAAACCCGAGGAATAATCGTCAGGCAAACCCACCCCATTGTCATTGATTTCAAGAAAAACACACTCATCAAGACTGCGCAGTGAAATCTGAATACGGGCATCGCGCTGCTCTGCTGAAAACGCGTACTTAAAAGCATTGGTTAAAAGTTCATTCACGATCAAGCCACAGGGAATGGCTTGATCCATGCTCAACGAAAGCGGCTCCAATTCTTCAAGGATCTGTATCGATCCCCGTTCTGCATATTGCAGGTACAGCTCACGGCATAAAATCTCTAAACATTCACGAAAGGGAACCCGCCCCGAAAACCCTTGGCGATAGAGTTCTTCATGCACCAAAAGCATGCTGTGCAAGCGGTTTCGCACATCACGCAAAGGTTCAAGCACCTCTGCACGCGGCAAACGGCGCATCTGCATATTCAAAAGACTGATCATGATCTGAAAATTGTTTTTGACCCGGTGGTGAATTTCCTGTAAAAGCAGTTCACGTTCATGCACCGCATTTTGAAGCAATTCTGCCTGCATGCGCCTTTGGCTGATATCTTTCATTGAACCCAGCATGCGCACAGCAAGACCTTCTTCATCTTTGAGAAAAAGGCCCGTATCTTCAACCCAGACATAGGAACCATCCCGACGACGCAAACGATACTCCATGCAGAAATGGCCATCAGCATGTGCCGCCTGATCCAACACTGCCAGGGTCTGAGCACGTTCCTGTTCATGAATCATCGATTCCCAAACTTCAATATTGACGTCTTGATAAGCTTCGCTCTCAAAACCGGTAATTTTTTCGATTGCTCCGACCCACTGAATCTCACCACTGAGCACATCCCAATCGTAAACCATTTGCCCTGTTTGCTCTGCTACCACACGATAACGCTGCTCACTGTCCTGAATTTTAGCCTCCCAACCCCGACGGGCAGAGATATCACGTGAAACCACCACAAACGCAGAAATTCCAGGCACATCCAACAGACTCTGACCCACCGACTCCAGGTGAACATAGCCCCCCTGTTTATGAATATGCCGATACTCAAACATAATCGGCAAGCCAGGATGCTCATGGCTCCAAAAAATGGCCTGCCGGACCTTGGCCTGATCTTCAGGGTGCACAACCTCTAAAGGTCCCTTGCTGCTGAGTTCTTCTGGACGATACCCTGTAATCCGCTCCAGAGAGGGGCTGAGGTAGCGGGGAGAGCCATCGGCATTGAGAATCACAAGAATATCCGCCAAATGCTCCAAGAGCTGGCGAACACGGGCTTCGCCAATCCGCAATTCCTCAGACTGCGTCCGGGCCAGAATTTCAAGTTCCACAAACAAAGCAACGGGATCCTGAAGCACGTGATTCAAGCAAAAAAAACAGAGCGGCACAGCCTGCTGAACTTTGTTTTTAAACCCTTGAGTTGAGGCTCGCAAAGACTCCTCAACCACAAGCAGATGGGGTGCATACGCCAAGCTTTCAGCCTCATGAAGCTGGCCAAAACAAGCCCTCAGGCGATAGCCTCGGTTTGTCAGCAATTTCGCCAGGGCATCGCGGGCCTCACCTGCAGGAGCAATCAGGAGCAGCGAAGCATTAAACACCGCTCAGATTTTCCTTTGCGAAAAAGGCATGCTGAATCGATTCAACCAATTTTCTGATCGCCCCAGAAACCGTTCCTGCGGCCAAAAGCTCTGGCAGATTTTTTCGAACTTGCTCGGTAAATTCAGCATCAGCGAGTTTTTCCAAAAGCAACTCATATTCTCCATCAAACCCCAGAATCAGATTCTGATCCGGCCGGGCCCAAGGGGCCTCCTGCTGAAAAAGGCTTAAATAATCGCGATGTAAAAGCACAACGGGAATGGTGCCGACAATCGCAGATTGAACAGTACGGGCCGTATGAAAAAAATAGCCTGAACGGGGTTGCAATTGAAAACGGAAAATATTGGCGGCATGATAGCATTGGCGAAAGGTAAAGCTCGTCTGATGACCCTCAAAATGAAGTTTCTGCTGCGCAAGAAAATAGTCGATCTGCTGCGAACGCTGCCAGGCTTCGGCATTCAGACGGGAATAGACCCAAGCTTCGGCTTTGCCCAGATAGAGCAAGCCCTGTTTTTTTTCAGACCAAGGCAAAGCCACCCCGCGAAAAAGCTCAGGATCAGCCAAAGAATACAAATAGCGCTCAAAGGACTGTCTGTATTTTTGCTCCGAAGGCTGAAAATCCAAAAGACTATTATAAAACACGCTGTGGGGCACAAAAGTTTCAATAAATTGTTCATGCTGACGCGCTGCATTTTTGTATTCATCCACATAAAAGGCCGCAGGGGAATAAATCGGCTCAGAGGTGATCAAACTGCGATAGGCATAAGTCTTCTTGATCTTTTTCCAGGCCTGTAAAAACTCTGCCTGAAAATGCTGGTCTGCGCCACAGACGATCAGAATATCCGCATCAGAACGGTTGAACAGTTCCGGGCAAAGACAAAAATCATCAAGTCCTGAAATCAAACCCGGCTTCAAACCGTGCTGCGCAAGTTTCTCCACCAAAAACTCACCATGTGAGGGCATATACATTGCCTGATGGGTTTCCTGATGGGGGTGTTTCAGGTTTTGTTTTTGCAGGACAATATCAAATTGAAGCATAGCCTATTCTAGCCTGTTTCAAAATTCATTGAGGAAAATCAAGAAATATTTATGACCAAAATCAATACCTTTACATGCCTTTTGTCTTAAAATCAAAAAAGAAAAAGAAAGGAGGCTTACTTGAAGCTATGTCATTGATCAAATGGAACGATCGGGATTTTAGCTTTCCTTCAAGTCTGACTTCCTGGGTAGATGATTTCCTGGGAAAAGATTTCTTTGGCAAAGATTTTACAGGTGTCATGGAAAAACTGGGCCGCATGGGAACCAGTGTTCCTGCTGTCAATATTCATGAAACACCTGAAGCATTTAGCTTGGAGCTGGCGGCTCCGGGTATGCAAAAGGATGAGTTTAATATCTCAATTAAAAATAAAGTATTGACGATTTCTTCAGAGAAAAAACAGGAAAGCGAAGAAAAAGATCAAGAAAAAAACTATCTGCGCAAAGAATTCAGCTTTAGCTCTTTCAGCCGCAGTTTTGATTTGCCTGAAAATGTAGATGCAGATAAAATCAACGCACGCTACGAAGAAGGCATGCTACATGTTTTGCTCCCCAAAAAAGAGCAAAAGCCCGAAGAGCCGGGCCGAAAAGTCGATATTCACTAAATTTTAAACACGTACAGGCTCCCGCCTGTTATCATCTTCCCTCCCCGGCAGGATATCTGCCGGGGTTTTTCTTAAAAACTAGCGCCGAACAGACGCTCGTTTCAACTCCAAACGACGTTTGACTTCTGTTTTAATCGCATCCAAACGATGATAGACCTCATCACCGGGACAGCTTTTGGTGCTAAAATCACGGTGCCCATAGAACTCCTGGGTCGAAATTCCATATTCAGAAGTCAGCCAGGTCACCAAATCCAAAAGTGCGGCATAGGCTTCTGGAGTCACGGGATCTTGACCGGGGTCAAAATCACCAATCAAGCAAATCCCCACTTTGCCAGTATTGGGGGTAGAATGGGCCCCCACCACTGTTTCAGGGCGCCCTTGATAAATCACGCCATCAGGGCCAATCAGAAAGTGGTAACCGATATCCATCCAGTTATTATCCACCATGTGAAATTTCTGAATGCCACGAATCGTCAGATCTTTCTGATACTGATCACTGCGGGGTTTCCAGGTATGGTGAATCACCAGTCCATCTGGCGTATGGGGCGTGTATTCTCCCTTGGGAGGTACAGCTTTCCAGGCTTCCCGTGAAACCACTTCGGGTTTTGGCCACAGTCCCTGGGTTTTAAGTGCGGGAGGAATCGGTGAACGGTTCAGGGTTTTGCCAAACTGAAAGGTCATGCCTTCAAAAACAGGCATTTGGGAGGTCTGAGCGGAATTGAAGATCACCTGATACTGCACAAAACGGGCTGACTGTGGCAAAATCAGGCTGCGTTCCTGAATAAGCGGCAACCAATCGCCCCATGCCTGAGCGTCATTGCTGACACGTGCAAAAATACGAAGACCCGCACCTGCAGGAATTTGGGCTGTCCAAGCTGGCATTAAGGCATTGAAAGCAAAGGGGGCCTGATAAGCACGTGAAAGATAACGTCCCTGGCGCGCATTGCTTTTGAGCAAAAGCCGTCCCTGCGTTTGCAGATCAAGATTTTCTTTCACCACGCCCTGATCAAAATCCCGAAAACGGTTTTCAGTCCAGCGATCAGCTGCTCCATCGACCTCAAACAAAGGCAGAAGCTCAGCGGCCCGTGACTGCGCCTGAAGGGCCGTTGGTGGCAGCGGTTTTAAAGTGGCAATGGGTTGACAGGCTGTAGCAAGCGCCAAAAAAAGTGGAAAAAATTTCCACACAGCGTGATTTGACATGAATTACTCCCAGTTATCCTGGTATTGTGAGGAGCCCTGCTCTGCGACAGAAGAAGAAAGATCTTCATTGGAATAAGTGGCCCGCTGCTCTGGAGCAGAATCCACCTGAACAGTTGTTTTACCTGCCGTCCGGCTCACAGAAGCAGCGGAAACCGCCTTTGTCGTGCGGGGAGCAGAAGCTCGGCTATAGGCTGCAGCAGGAGAATATCCAGAAACAGAAGGGCTGGTTAAAGTAGGCGAAGCCTTGCTGCAGGCCATGAAAGGAGAGAGACTCAAAGCTGCCAAAATCATTAAAAAAGGTGTACGCATATTCTTAAAACCTCAACTTTAAACACGTGTGATACTGAAAGTATCGAGCTATTCATTGAAAATATTCTTAAAAAAAGAATAAGGAGGAAGTAAGAAACGGTTAACTCTGGGGTTTCGGATTTTTAAAAAGGGCCTGCACGGCCCGCTCAAGCGCAAGTACATGCATGTCTTCCAAGGGGGCATCCAGACGTGAAATCAAAGTTTCTGCCATGCCATAATGCGTATAGCTTTCTTCTTTTTTATCTAAGTGAAAACAAACCCGAGCCAGCAAGAAACGCGCTCGAATTCTTTCAAGTGGAGGCAATTTTTCCTGTTGCAGACCCTTTTCATAAAAGCGCAGGGCCTTGTGGGAATTGTTCAACTCCAGTTCATAAAGTTCTCCAGCACCTAAATAATTTTCGTTCTGCTCATAATAAAAGGCCAGGCGAGCGGGGAGCTTTTTTTCTTTAAAAAGGGCAAGCGCCTGCTCAGTCTTGCCCATTTCCATCAGCAATTGGCCCACCTTATTCCAATCTTCGCCCTTCTCATAGAATTCAAGCGACAGACGTAAATTGCCTGCCTGCTCATAGGCAAAAGCAGCCTGACGGGCAAATACGGAAGAACCCTCCATTAACTCCTGCCAATGATACACCCGGGAATAAAGCCAAGCGCTTTCAGCATATTTTTTTTTGGAAAGGCACCAAGCCGCCAGCGATTTGAAAAGAGGAGTTCCCAAGGGACTGTAAATTAAAAAACCCAATACCAGGAGTACCAAAAGAGAAAAAGGCACAAAAAACATAAGCGCCGAGAAATTTAAAATCGAAGCCATATGTTCCTGTTTCATGGTTTTTCTTTACCGCCGAATCACCAAAAGTCGTTCCCCTTCCTGCTGAAGGGAATACTGTGCTTCAAATGACTTTTTCAAAGATTCAAGCCAATCAGGATGCGTTTGATCGGTTTGAGAGATGCGGTACTCAGCACGGTTGCCCCCTGACTGAAGCAATTCCAATTCGAGGCCTTCCTTTTGCATGGCCTCTTGAAAAACACGCCGGGCTTCGCCATTTTCATAGCCCTCTAAAACCAGGGTAAAGGTTCCTGGAAGCAGGGTTGAATGACTGATAGACTCATCAGGAGGTGCTGATTTCTGCAAACAGGCTGGAAACAAAACCAGGCTGAATAGGCAAAAGAGTAAACAAATTCTTTTTTTCAACACGGCCACGATCTCCTAGCGTGAAACAGTGAAATAGGCACTGCCCAGATCAAACTGCTGCACCGCCAGCCCTATTTTAGCCTGAAGCGACTCTTCGAGTAAATCAGCCAAGTCTCCCAGGACGCCAGAATATCTGACCAGATAGGCGCCATCAGACTGTAGCTTCAAATCACGCACATGTTCACGCAAACCCGCTTCAAACTGGGATTTTTGACTGCCTTTTAACCCTTTAACCACAAGCCGGTACTGATTGCCTTGGGCGACATTCTGCTTCCAATGACGCAAAAGATCTTCCACGATCAAAGGCATCACACCCGCCACAGATTCTTCAATCACAATCTTGGCGCTCACATCGAGGCTGCCTTTAACAGCCAGCGCTTCAGGCTGACCTTTGCCATCGAGGCGCTGATAACTTTTGCTAATAAAAGGCGAACCTGAAGAACTCTCAAAAGCCTGAACCAAGACAGGGCTTTGCACATAGGTATAATCTCCGCTGCGCCCTACCACTTTGGGATCAATCTCAATTCGCATATAAAAATCGGCTTTTGCCTTTAGTGCCAGGGCCTGGCTCAAACGCTCACGGCTGCCTGCACTTTGAGCCACCACCTGATCATCTTTCTGCAGGCCCTGCATGACCTTGCCATCGACCACTTTGAACTGTTGTTCCAAAAGGTAGTTATTGATCCGATCCACTGACCATTGCGCATAATTGCTGCGCTCAGCAGGGTCTTTGTAATAGGCCATGATCGTAGGGAATTTCAGTTGTGAACTGAGTTGCTTGGTGCTCGAAATAATCCCTGCTTTTTCAAGATCCGAGCGCAAAGTCTGCACCTGAACCTCGTAGCGGATTTTATAATAACGCCCCCCGCCTTCACTGCTGCCCTTGCTCAAAATTTTCAAGCGCTTGATATATTTCTCACGCTGGGCAAAGACCTGCTCCTGAACTTTGGCAAAAGCCTGTCTTTCGGCATCGGTCTGAACCAGAGTATCCACAACAGCCTGCAGTGCTTTCATTTCAGCATCTGCCATGGCGGCATCGGCATTGCTGCCGACCCCCATGGTTTCAAGCTCTTTCACTGCATAGTCCAGATTTTTAACATCGGCATGAACGGCAGGGGCCACTCCCAATGAAGCACAAAGCAACGCCAGCCCCAAACAATAGCTTAAAAATTTATGCATGGTGCAGCAAATCCACTCAATTCTTCAGAATAAAAATGGCACGACCGCCACGAATCACCGCTTCATCGTTTACAAATTTCAGGCCTTCTTCTTCTGCCGCGTCAATCAAACTGTCAAAGAAATCCACGGGTTTGGTAGTGGAATAGACACTGAATTCAGCATGGCTTCCGGCAGCATTCAATTGCTTCACTTCGGTTACGCCATCGCCGTCTTCAAGTAATTTTTTAAATACACGGCGCTCTTTGCCGCCCTTATAGCCATCCAAAACCACGATATATTCCTGGCCATTGGTCAGAACATCTTGCCAGTGTGAAGAAACCTGACCCAAGGTTTTTTCCATTCCGGCAGAAACAGCAGTGGCCACAGCGGCCTTGGCATCAGCGACAGAATTGGCACGCATAATGCCATAGCCTGTATCACTTCCAAAAATCTGGCCGGTATAGCTATTGTACATTTTGGTTGAAACACTGGCTTTGCCACCTTGAATGCTGCCATAGGTGGTGACATAGATATCGGCTTTGAGCTTATTGGCAATCATTTGCGCAACCTGATCAAAATTGGATTGCTGAACGGCTCCTGAAGCTTTTACAATTGCGGCATCTTCTTTGCGCAGCTTTTCAATCAGCCAGCCATCGACCACCTTATAACCCCGTTTGAGCAAGGAACGGTTCATGGCTGTTACAGCAAAATCATTGACTTCGTCCTCAAGGCGGTTGCGACCTTTATACCAGCCCACCACAGAAACTGTCGGATGCCCCACATTGCGGAATTCAGAACCGACCACATCTTTGACATCCTGCTGCAAAGGCTGGGTGGACACTTCTACGCGGTAAACCGCAGAGACCACTCCGCTGCTCTTGCTTTCGTTCAGCATTTTGAAGCTTTTGATAAAGCCCTTGCTATTGGTGCGAATTTTATCACTCTTGGTGACATAGTTTTCAACAACCGTATCGGCTTGAACATAAACGCCGACGGCTTGCGCAATGGCATTGCGGAAGGCATCCAGACGGGCCGCATCCGCAGAGGTTCCTTCGCCCGTGACCGCTTCAATCACCACCACAGGCTTGATCCCTTTGGCTGCTTGTCCTGCCTGACCATTGACGGCCCATGTACCAGCCAAAACAGCAGCTGCTAAAAAAGTATTTACGATACGTTTGTTGAGCACCATCTAAATCACTCCTCGATTATCTTCAATAATTTATTCGTTATGCCTAAAGACGCTAAAAGCATCTGAATCGGTTCCATTCAGATCCGACTAAAAAGTATAACCCGCGTAAAAAGCCAGGTCAGGGCCTATACTTTGCAGGGGATTTTGATACAAGGGTTGAAAGGGTTGGGGAAATCCTCCCGTGTTCATAATCCATTGTCCGCCATCAAAATAGCGAAAACCAGCATCTAAACCCACCGAAAATTGTGGGGTAAACTGGTAAGCAGCCCCTACCAACGCCGTCCCGCCAAAAGCCATGGCCGAAGGATCAGGCTGCAAAGGATTGGGAAAGGGACTGGTGGCCTGCATCAACAACCCGCCCAAAAGCCCACCTCTCACTCCCAGATTAAAGCGCCATTGCCCAAAAGCAAAGCGTTTCATAATACCCAACTCCGCATTATAGGCCAAGAGTTGGGCTGAAGGGTTGGGCAAGCCGCCACCGGGAATCCCCAAACCAGGAAAAGAAGGCTGAGCCAACAAGAGATAGGCTGACTGTGGCAGGGTCGCCCCCCCTGAAAGCGTCAACAGAAAATCAGGCAAACCAAACATGGCCCCGACATCATACTGCAGTTCCAACTGCCCCTGGGGCACAAAGTATTGAGGCACAAAGCCCAACATGCCCAAACTGGTTGTGCCGACTTTCAATACGGGGGTTAAACCCAAACCAGAAAACGCAGCAACTGTAGCTGTTTCTGGTTTTTTCCCGCCCAATTCCTCAACACTCTGCAAGGCCACCAAAAGGGATTCGAATTGTACGGGATTCATTTGCTGAACCAATTCAGACTGTAAATAATCCACAGGTTCCGCTTGGGGAATATCGCGAAAAGGCTGAACCCGTTTGAGGGTGTCTAAAACCAAAGAAGCCTGGGCAGGATTATCTAAATCCACGGCCACCCCCGTGGCTTGGTTGACAAGCGCCAAAAGACGCTCCATGTCTGGGATCGGAATTTCTTTATGAATGGTCCAGGATTGGGTTTGCGCCCCGGCCATCTGAGCATAATCTCCTGCTGTGCGAAAAACAGACAGGCTCAAGCCCAATACAGACTCTACATCAATGCTCCAGTATTCCGTGCCATCTTCCTGCTGACGCCGGTGTGGCCCCGTCAGCGCCAAGGGGCTCATTGTCCAGGCAGGAACCAGAGCCAGGCTCGTTTGCGCCAAACGACGCACATCCAGACCCGGCAGTTCGGCCTCGGCCACACGTACCAAAGAACTGTCCTGAAGCAGGGGCAGTTCTCCTGCATGTTCTTTTTGCCAGCGTTTAAATTCGGCCAGAAAAGGCCCTGGAGGAGAAGACAGGGAATAATTCAAAAGCAAAAAATCAAAATCTGCATATTTCTGTTTGAAAGCTTGAATCAAGGCCTGATTCAGAGGCGTATCCTGGGTGGGCAAGAGAGAAACCTGCCGACGCTGAGCAGTACTTGCAGCAGCTGGGCGAACAGGTAAAGCAAAGTTGAGGGCTGGCACAAAAATAGCCAATGAAAGGGCTACCCTCACAATCGAACGGGTCAGCATAACGCGCACTCCTTAGTCTAATGGACCTGTTTGCAGACTACCATAAAAGCGAAAGTCCCAAAAGATCAGGAATGCTTATCAAAGGTCACCGTAGGCTTAAAGAACCCCTCTGTCGAGACCGTCTCCTGACCTGTGGGCAGCTCCAATTTCTCTAGGGTATCGCGTACCATCAGATAATCTGCCGTTAATTTTTTAAATCCCAAAGCCGTAATCGCATCCTGTTTGGCGCGCTGGCATTCATAACAGCCAATCAGAACAGGATTGACAGAAACCAAAGCCAGTTGTTGCAAGGCATATTTCAACAAAGGCTCAGCCAAATGCCCATGCCCTGGGTGAACTGTCATTTGAATCACATGGGGCAGCGAACGCAACTGAGCAAAAATATCCAAGGATCCCACCAAACGCTTGTGATGATCCTCTACCACCAGATGCAGGGCTTGTGAACGCTTCAAAGATTTTTTCAACCATTCCGCCCCCAGTTGTAGCGGCCCCAACGATAAATCCTGGGGAGTACGCTCTTCCACCACACGAATATAGGGGGGAATCGCATCCTGATAGAGCTCCCACAAGGTCTCTGTATCACTGGGGCGGCGAACCCGCAAGCCTTCAGGTACCTTCAAGGTGTCTTCGGGTTCCCGAAACTTGCCCAAACGCTTGGGAGCCAATTTGGAATAGGTAAGCGTCGAATAACGACGAAAACCCAGTTTTTCGTAAAGCTTGATCGCTGGGGCATTGGCAGTATCTACCTCAAGCGTAAAGCGCAGGGCTCCAAAGGCCAGATAATAATCAAAGACCCCGTTTAAAATAGCCTGGGCCAAACCCCGCCCGCGAAAATCAGGGTGAACCGCAATATTATCAATATGCCAGCGCGTCTGATTCTGATTGCGGGGAGAGACCTGGGCCATCGCCGCTATTTTCCCATCCTCTTCCAGTACGTGCACGGTAAAGACATGCTGATAGGGATTCGGAAAAAGCGATAAAACTTTCACAAAGGGATAGAGTGATTCTATCTTTTCAATCCGCTGAACGATATTGACTTCGCGTTGCTGGTATTCCTCAGTAAAGGCCAGCTCAAAGATCTCTTTGATTCCCCCAAAATCCCGTTTGCGGGCGGGCCGGATCTTCATGAATGGCTTTCAACCTTGGCAACTTTGGCAGAACGCACGACCACGATCGGGGTTTGCTCTGCGGAATTGCCATGGGGATTGCTCAACAGACTGGCTGCCAATTGTTTGGGATCCACATTTTTTGTCGCAGCAACAATCGCGGCCCGGCGAATATTGTTCACATCTGCAATTGCCGCTTCAAGACCCGTACGCGCCTTGACTTCATTGACCACCGACTGGGCATGGGCAGGCCCCAAGACAATGTATTTATCATAGGGGGGCATGGTGCCGGTTAAATCATCAATCAACTCAGAGGGCATGCCTGCCACCCGGTAAAGCCAACCATGCTTACGAAAAGCGACTTTCATAAAGCCCCCCACAGCCACGCCGGTCAGCATCTTGGGCAGCCCTACCTCATTGATCGCACTTTGCATGCCATAGGCCGAAGACAAACTGCCCACATTGGGCACCAAGAAACACAGGCGGCGGGCCCAAAAACCAGGGCGCACATGTTCATCGGGAATCATATAGCGACGTTGGGTCACCGCCACAACGCTTTCGGCCATGACCACCACGTCCCCAGATTGGGCGATGGGGCTGACATATTTGGCAATCACATCTGCCATATTGTCGGCATCGGTCAGGATATGGGTTTTGACAGGAATCAGGGTCACATCCCCTTCGGTGATGGGTTCAGGGGAAGCTGAAACCTGCTGTTCAGGAATCAAGACAATTTCTTCATGTTTTTTGAGCTTGTTGCGGCGGCTGTAAGTAATATAGTCAAGGTCGATCACCACGGCATGGAGCTCTTTCAGCCTTTCAAGATCTCCACTGCACTCGACAGCCAGTTCAAATTCCAGGGTGCTTTGGGGGGTGAGGATATATGCTGGCCAATAGCCATCTTCACGGGTTTCCTTATGCCAGGGACGAATCGTCGCCGTAATCTGAAGGGCTGCCGGGTCAGGCAAAGCGGCTTTGCCTAAAATACGGACCTTGGCCTGCACATCTACCACCGTGCATTCATATTTGCGACTGAAGTTACGAATTGGAATATTGGTGCGATAAATACGCTTATCAGCTGCATAGTTATGAATCCGCCAAGGATGACGGTGAGCCGGTAACATCAGACAGGGTTTATTATCACGGCTGCGATACCAGAGTTCAAACGCTCCCAATATCCCCCCTACTCCCAGTGCAACAGCAAGACTCTTTTTCATGGCGCTCTCCCTCATTAATAGCAATTCAGCCAGAACCTGCCACGAAACACTCAAGCAAAAGGTTCGGAACAACCAGATTCCAGACTTTACCTATTATACTCCAAGGCGGATCCTGGAAACAAAAGCATAAGCCTCTATCCTGCTGCAAGCAGGGAACAAAATAAGGTATTCTGAATCATTATGAGAATCCACATTTTTAGTTTTGGCACAGAGGTAGACCCATGGACGAGAATATGATCGACAGAGAAGATCCCCAGTACCAATTGCACTGTATTCGCCACTCAGCGGCGCATATCATGGCCCATGCCGTGCAGGATCTGTTTCCTGGCAGCAAATTCGCAATTGGCCCCGTGATCAAAGATGGTTTTTACTACGATATGGATCTTTCCCGTGCCCTGACTACCGAAGATCTCGAAGCGATTGAAAAACGCATGAAAGAAATTGTCAAAGAAAACAACCCCTTCATGCGCGAAGAGTGGGACAAAGAGCAGGCCATTCGCTGGTTTGACGAAAATGGTCAGAATTTTAAACACGAAATCATCGACGGTATTGCCGATGAAAAGGTCTCGATTTATAAAGAAGGCGATTTTACCGATCTCTGCGCCGGCCCCCATGTACGCTATACCAAGCAGTGCAAGCATTTTAAATTGCTCAAGGTTTCAGGAGCCTATTGGCGTGGTGACGAAAAGAACCCCATGCTGCAACGCATTTATGGCACCGCCTGGCAAACCAAAGAAGATTTAGACAAATACCTCTTTCAGCTTGAAGAAGCGGCCAAACGGGATCACCGCAAACTGGGCAAAGAGCTGGGTCTTGTCATGTTTCATGAATACGCACCTGGCGCTCCCTTTTGGCTGCCCAAGGGTCAAACAATCTTCAGAATTCTTTCCGATAAAATGCGCAATTACAACCTGCGCAATGGCTATGTCGAAGTCGGCACTCCCCAAATGTTCCGCAAGGATCTCTGGCAAACCTCGGGCCACTGGGATCACTACCGCGAAAATATGTTTATCTTTGATGATGAAGACACCCAAATCGGTCTCAAAGCCATGAACTGCCCCAGTCATATGCTGATCTTCAAAAATGAACGCCGTTCTTACCGCGATTTGCCCCTGCGCATTCACGATCAGGGTGTTCTGCACCGCAATGAAAAATCAGGCGCGCTCTCAGGCTTGACCCGCGTGCGCAAATTCTGTCAGGATGATGCCCACCTGTTTGTCACCCCCGATCAAATCGAAAGCGAACTGCGTACCCTGCTGACCATGGCCAAGAACACCTATGCGGTTTTTGGCATGAAATTCAGCAAGGTTTACCTCTCCACCCGCCCAGAAGACTATATGGGAGAGCTGGAAATGTGGAACCAGGCCGAAGCCAGTCTCGCCAAAGTGATTCAGGAAGCCGATTTGAAATATGAAGTCAATGAGGGCGATGGCGCTTTCTATGGCCCGAAAATTGACTTTATTATTGAAGATGCGCTGGGCCGCGAATGGCAGACAGCCACCGTTCAACTCGACTTTCAATTGCCGCTGCGCTTTGAACTGAAATATGTCGATCATGACAATACAGCCAAAACCCCGATCGTGATTCACCGCGCCATTTATGGCAGCCTTGAGCGCTTTATGGGGGTCTTGATTGAACATTATGCAGGTGCGTTTCCCACCTGGCTGGCCCCAATTCAATGCCATGTGATCAACCTGGGCGAAGCCCATATTGAATATGCCAGCGACCTGCACAAACAATTGCTGGCAGCCGGTGTGCGTTCGCATCTGGATCTGCGCAATGAAAGCGTGAACTATAAAATTCGCGAAGCCCAATTGCAGAAGATTCCCTATATGCTGGTGGTCGGAGATCGTGAAATGGAAACCGGCTCGGTTTCAGTACGCGCTCTGCGTGAAGGCAATCAAGGCTCTGTCAGCATCGCTGAATTGATTGAGCGGATAGTAAGCGAAGCCACTGTCGATTTTGCGGATCCAATATGAGCCAAACACAGGAACTGAAGCTCGCCCCAGCCTTTAAAGGCCCCATGGTGACGGTCAGCCTGGTGTTTATTCTCTTGCCCGTGATTCTCAATCTGCTCATGTTGCCACGTTTAGTGAGTCTGCCCTCCAGCCTGAATAAATACCTTGCCTTGGGCATTATGGCCCTGCCCCTGCTTTTTTCTGCAGCCATGGGTTGGCTCTTGCGCGCCACCTTACGCGAAACCCGCCTCAATCTGAGTTCTGAGGGGCTGGAATACCACAGCCCCCTGCTCAGCCTGGCGGCCAATTGGGAGCAGGCCGAAGCGCTGGTACCCAGTGATCTTTCCAGCCAACGTTGGAATTTAAAACTGAACCAACCGGCCCGAATTATTCAGCGCCGTTTGTTTAAGCCCCCAGAACCCGCCCTGCTGCAAATTCCACTTTTTCCCTTCGCAGGCCATGAAATCGAATCGCTTGAATTACAACTGAAAACCTTTCAACCCAAACTCAGCCGATCAAGCTGAATCAACATTCAGGGCTCGGTTGAGAGCCTCAATCAGATGTTCAGAAGTATAGGGCTTGGTCACATACTGGTTAACCCCCGAATCAAGGGCCAAATGCTCACGGATCAGGGCCGTTTCAGTTGTAATCATGACCACTGATGCCCGGCATATTCCAGTCGCTTAGTACCAGTTCAATCGAACGGTCAAATTTCTCCAAGCCCTGCTCACCACTGACCGCTTCAATAATTTCCGCATTTTGGTAGTCTGCGTGATTTTGAAGGTGTTTGATCACGATTTTACGGGCCACCATCGAATCATCAACAATTAGAATTTTAATGGCTTGAATTTCCTTGCGAAGAACTGACCTCAGGAGAACATATTTTTTGAAAAGCGTAAACTCAGCCACTCAAATCACAGTGGATTTATCTGCAATATGTTGCGTTTTTAACTTTTAAGCAAAAGAAAAACGGTTTGCCCTTTTGTTGAGAGCAAACCGTCTTGGGCATTCAACTCAGAATCTAGAAAGTAAATTCCAATTGCGAAGAGAGGTGAACATCTCCCTTATCGTAGCCCTGGTGAAACAGATGGCCATATTCCAGAATCGTCCAACGGGTATTTTTATTGATCTGATGGCGCAAACCATGGAAGATTTTTACTTCAGGCTGATTAAACAGTTTGCCCCCGGTATAATAACTCCACATTTCATACATGCCATAAATATGCAAATCCCGAGCTACTTTGCTGAGTGTATCCATGCCCAAACCATCTAAAAGATCGAGAAAGGCAAAGTCAAACTGCAAATAGCCACTGTGCGAAGCCGCTGTATTAAAACTGGTAAAATGGGTTCCAAAGGTAGCATTCACATCGTTGTTCTGCTGAAAGACATATTCCCCAGAGAAATTGATATATTTGGTGGGTACCAGAAAATCCCCACCGAAGGCCAGGTTTCGGCCCAAATTACCCACATAGGCAGACGTTCCCACCACTACCGCAGGGTTTTCAAAGCTCAGGTGCCCTACAAAATCCTTATTCGTATCCGTATCGGCACGGTAAAGCGGAAAAGTACGTCCCTGTCGGCCATGTACAATGGCAGCCGTCAGATCAAGCTTGCTATTGGCAAAACCCAAATCAAAGCTTTTATTGGCCATCAAGCCCAATTCCAATTTTTTAAGCGCAAAACCATTGACCAAGGTATTGTTTTTGGTCGAGGTAAAATTGCGGTGAGAAGTGTAATCCGACCAAATTCCAAAGGGATTCCGAAATTGCCCCACACTTAACTCCACACCCGAATCTAAGAGATTGCCCACTTTCAGATACAAACGCTCAAAGGGAATCTGACCATTGAGCATCTCATGCACATGCTGCGCAGCATCTGTCGCACTCGTGGCTGTATTTCCCGTTAAACTGGGAAGTTCAAGCGTTTTCAGGGTGCCATTATCATCAATATTCAAAGAATCAATCTGATGCACCACCTCTTCAGGTACGGGATTCCACTCTGCCAGAAAATAGATGTTATTCGGGGCCTGGGGTGACATCACCTGTGCGGAGAAAAAGAGATTGGCCTTGTTAATTTCTACCAAGGGTTGAAACACACCATCAGGCTCTTGGTGATATTCAAATTCACCTACAAAAAAACCACCCAAGCTGGTTTTCACCAAGTCTTCTTTTTTATCTGAAGTGCTCGCCTGGTTTTCTTCCTTCTGCGGTTCAAACAGCCCCTGCTGATAACTGGCAATAATCAAACCACTGATTTCCTGAGAGGTTTTGCTCTGATTGGCCCACTCCACAATCGCATTGGCCATCCGATCCAGGTCAAGGTTGACCAATTTACCACGCCCAATCACGTTTAAATCAAGATAGGTACTGAAAGGCGTCATAATCTCATCTGGAACAGATTCCAGCTTGTCTTGTTCAATGGAGGTCAACACCTTAATCTGGGCTTCACTTAAAACCTGCGTCACCTCACTCAAGGTCGCGCTTGAACGAATATCTGCCGCTTGTGCGGAGAACTGAAAAGTATAAAAACCGCTTGTCAGAAGCGTAAACGCCATTACCCAATTGTGCATTTTTAAAAAATATTTTTTTTGCATACAATACGACCCCATATCTTTTATTCTTTAAAAAGAAGCAAATATTTTATAATTTTAGTTGCTGATCAGATCTTAAATTTATAGTGTTTTAGAGAATCGAAAACTCGCGCTCAGCCTGATTTTGCTCCTGGAGATAGTTCGCCATTTCCGCCAATTCCGCAGCTGAGTCATTCAATGTTTGCGCCCCTTGAGAGGTTACCCGTGAAATTTCAACCAGTTTATCCGTACTCTTCAGAATACTTTGGCTGCCCACCACAGCATGCTGAACATTCGTATCAATGGTTTGAGTCGTTGCTGCCTGCTCTTCAATCGCAGCAGCAATCATACTCTGCAGGTCATTGATCTGCTGAATCATCTGCGTGATGCTCTCAATCGCACCCACCACTTTATTCACATCTTCCTGAATGGCAAAGATTTCGCCACTGATAGAATTGGCTGATTCTGAAGTCTCTTTCGCCAAGGATTTAATTTCGCTGGCAACAACCCCAAAGCCCTTCCCGAATTCTCCAGCTCGGGCAGCCTCAATCGCAGCGTTTAAGGCCAAGAGTTTGGTTTGCTCGGCAATACTTGAAATGAACTGAATCACCTGTCCAATACTCTGGCTCTTTTCACCCAATTCAGAGACCACCTGGTTCGTGACACGGGTTTCAGCCACAGCCTTGCCCCCCATTTGGTTCACACCCACCACATGGCGGTTGATCTCCTGAATACTGGCTCGCATTTCTTCCATGCTGCTGGCGATCGTATACAATTCACTGTTCATCTGTTGAAAAGTTACAGAAACCTGTGTTGCCTGCTCGGTAGTCAAATCCGCATTTTGACTGAGTTTTTGACTTAATGAAGAAAAAACACCTGAAGCCGAAGCCAAGGCCTCAGACTGCTCCAGATCACGTTGCATTTGCGCTTTTTCTTTTTTACGCTGTTCGGCATCTTTGATGCGTTGTTCTTCATCACGCTTGCGTTGCTCAGCATCTTTGATGCGTTGTTCCTCATCACGCTTGCGCTGCTCAGCGTCTTTCACACGCCTTTCCTCATCCCGTTGGCGTTGTTCGGCGTCCTTGCGTTTCTGTTCTTCTTCACGTTGCTTCTGTTCAGCAATTCTTTGCCAATCCAGCTTGTCTTGACCTGTCGCCTGTTTAATGCCAACAATCGTCTGGTTGATTGAGGCAGCAATTAAGCCCACTTCATCTTTGGAGTGGATTTCCAAAACCTGAGAAAAATCACCTTGGGCCATGGCATCTATCACCTGGGCAGATTTTTTCAAGGGACGGCTGACCAAGAAGTCCATTATAAAATAGCCCAAAACCAGAATCATCAAGAGCCCCCCCAAAGCAAGTACAACCGCAAAGCTCGTCGAAGCCATTAATTTATCACGAAAATTTTCAGAATCGGATTGAAGATAGACCCGGCCAATTTGTTTTTTTTCAAGCATAATCGGCAAACTCAACTCCAAAACACCCGTATTGGCATTCCAAACAGACTTTTCAGGAGGTCTGGCTGGCAATATCTTCTTATCTGAATCTTTACGCTGATAGGAGGCAAATAGCTTATGATCTGGGCGATAAACGGCTGCAGCCATCACACTGGCTTCTACTTTCAAGGTTGAAAGTAGTTTTTTGGCTTCATCGGGGGTATCAAACTCCAGAAAAACAGCAACATTTTCTGCAATAATTCCACCTAAAACCTGATTTTGCCGTTCCAGAACTGTTTGAAAGGTTGTTTTTTCATTCCAAAGAAAAGCAGTACAAATCAAAGCAATCATCACAGCCGTGCTCAAGCCAATTGCAATCAGCAATTTAACTTTTAGTGAAACGGGAAGTTGATTTAGCTTTTCGAACATTGAGATCTCCAGAACGAATTATTAAAATTAGTAAACAGACTTGGCAAGCTTGAGCAACTGGGCACTGATTCCCAAATTGTTTTTCTTGGCTGTGGTTTGATCCAATGAAAACTGAACTTTACCCACCGCCACAGAAAAAGACACAATCCCCCCATTGCCAACAGTCAAAACAGGTAAAGATTTAAAATTTCCAGGCACACTGCCGCCCTCAAAAATGGCGACCTGGCAAGCCGCTGCAGAAGCAGCACTCGTCACAGCAAAAGAAACCGATTGACCATTGATATTCTGTCCCTTCAATTTCTGCTCCAACGCACTGGCCATACCGCTGGAACCCACAGCACAAACCTTTAAACTGCCTGAAGACGGCCATTTAACAAATTTCATAATATTGAAAAGCAAAGCTGCCTTAATCGTTTCTTCACTGCCTGCAGCTTGAACCGGCGCCCCCCCCAAAAATAGGCTTGTCCCGATCATCATGCTCAACCCAATTTTTTGAAAAAATCTCAAATTCAAATCTGTTCCTCCAATTAAAAACCCATTGCAGCCTGTGTTAACAGAATATACGGATTTTGATTATTTCCTTGTAACGTATAACGATAAGCCGCTTTCAGCATAAAAAGCGTCCCCCGTCTCTACTTCCCCCTCAACAAAATAACTTGCTTATTATCTATACTTAAAGTTGTTGCCCTGGATCAATCATAGCGTAAAACAGGATCAAGCCCCTAAAAAAATGCAATCAACCCTCTGAGATTAAAAAACAAGACAAGAATACCATAGCTATTTAAAATTACGAATACTTTGTTTATTTATCATTTTTTAACTTAAAACAAAACTTATCTTATAAACTTTTATTAAAAGCTTCTATAAGTACTCAGAAAAACCCAAAGAGAAACGCTCTGTAACTCCCCTGCTAAAAAATCACGAATTTTAAGAAGTTAATTACTTTGTCACAAAACTCAAGTAATTTTATCAAGAATGTAACATAAGTACAATGCCGCGTATTCTATTTTCAAAAAATAAATGCGGGCCATCACAAAACAAACAATAAAAACTCAGCCCATAATAAAGGCCCGCACGAAGCGGGCCTGGAGGCTTAGGTGATTCAATCAGCCAAAAACAATTGTGACTTTGTCTTCACTCAATTTGTTTACGCTGAGATTCTCTTTAAACAGCTTGCCAACGCCACGTGCCAAACCCACATAAACGTCGATCAGGCCCCGTTCAGAAATATAAGTAACTTCCAATTCCTGCTCAGATTTCCAAATATATTCAAAATGGGGGGGACGTGCATTTTTAATCGTCGCGGTTAACTGGGTATGAACCTTGTCCATTCCCAAAATCATATCCTTGGCATTGCTAAATTTTTCGACCACAAAGCTATAGTATTTCGGTGCATAGGTACAGCACCAATACTCACCAAAAAGATCGCACGCAGCCTCTTTAGAAAGTCCTGTGACCTCAAGCGTTGCACCAAAAAGTTGCAAAAAATCGGAGTCCGGAATATCACTCAAACTCATTCTGAGCAAATTCCCAGAAGTAACCCCAGATTTTTCAACAATTTTAGCAGAAGTTTCTGTTCCAAGTTTTTCATCCACCATTTCAAGCAAACAACGACTGATCGTACCTTTCATGTGTGAAGCCACTTCCTTAATCTTTGATTTTTGGTTTGCGATTATGACAATTATGACAAAAAAAATACAATTTAACACTGTATTATAAAATAGAATTCAGCTCAAATACCACTGGATGCTAACGACGAAATCTAACCCGTTTTACAATTTCTGGTCCCAAAGCATCCAAGGGCAAAATTTTATCCGCCAAACCTGAACGGGCAACATAGCCAGGCATTCCCCAAATTGTGCTGGAAGCCTCATCCTGCGTCAATATTTGCCCTCCTGCCGCTGAAATCTGTTCACAGCCCCTGAGTCCGTCCTGTCCCATACCTGTCATGACAACCCCCAAACAACTTGAGCCAAAAGTCATGGCGATAGAGCGAAAAAGCACATCAACAGCAGGTCGGCAGGAGTTTTCAGGCGGGTCTTGATTCAAACTGATGCAGGGAGAACCCTCTCGGGTTTGCAAAAGCATGTGATAATTCCCTGGTGCAATATAAGCTGTTCGGGGCTCAAGGAGCATATTTTCTTCAGCCTCTACCACACGAATTTGAGAAAGCCCATCCAAACGCTCTGCCAAATAACGGGTAAACAGAGGGGGCATATGCTGAACCACCAGAATCGGCACGGCAAAATCCTCTGGGAAATGTGGAAAAAGCTGCGCCAAGGCATTGGGGCCTCCCGTAGAAATGCCAATGCCGACAATATCGACACGCTGTAAGACCTTTTTTACGGCAAAGGTAGGTCGCTCAGCAACGGGCTCACGCAAGGGTGCATGCTGCACTGCTGAAGGCAATTTGGGCTTGTATTTCTGATAAAGCGAACGAATCCGGGGCACAAAGGCCTCTAAGATATAGCTTGAAAGTTCTTCTTGGTTGTGCTGAGCCGACATACTGGGTTTAGTCACATAGTCATTGGCTCCCATTGAAAGGGCCTGAATCGTAACCGAAGCCCCCGTTTCAGTCAGTGCACTGAACATAATCACAGGCAACTTATCATACTGCTGGCGAATCCGTGCCAAGGTTTCCAAGCCATTCATTTCAGGCATTTCAATATCTAAAATGACAATATCGGGATTGAGTTGAGGAATACGATCCAAAGCCAATTTTCCATTGCTGACCACGGCCACGACTTCAAATTCCTGAACCGTTGAAAGAATTTTTTTCAACATCTGGCGATTCACGACAGAATCATCCACCACTAAGATACGAATTAATAACATCGTTTACCACATTTCCTGCTCATCGCTATCAATCCTTTTTCAAGCCGTCATTTCAGCATTTACCCAAGATCGATGAATTCTAATCAGACGCTCTACGCTCAATACCCAAGCATTTCTATTCCTCTACGCCAATGAACTTACCTGACTCCCATTCATTGAACAATACAGAATAAAAAATCAAATTAAATTTTTATTCTGTATTAGGATACCCCCTATTGTATTTTATGAACTTAATGTTACAATAAAAATACAATTTAACAATTTGTTCATCATTAATTCATAAAGTTCACATTCTCCTAGAATTCAAAGCATGAACTTTGTTAAAAATTTAACGTTATCACAGGTGAATTCCATGATCGAAACTCTCATCCAAGAAATGAATTTGGATCAAGTGTATCAAGCTTTTCAAACCCCTCCTGAAAATACTGTTTTTCTGGATATTCGACGCCCAGAAGAGTGGGCAGAGGGCGTTATTCCAGGAGCAGAAACCATTCGTTTGAACAATCTGAATCAAGTGCTTGAAAAGCTGGACAAATCCAAAACCTATATCGTGATTTGCCGCAGCGGTTTTCGCAGCGAGATTGCCTGCCAGGAAATGGCTGAAGCAGGCTTTAAAAATCTCTTTAATTTTGCCGATGGTATGCTGGCCTGGTACGAAAAAGGCTACCCAACCGCCCAAGTCAACACTTAGCACTTATTTGGAAGATGGCGCTTGTATCTTATCTGAGCGAATGGTGATGACTTCGCCATTCTGCAAGAGAAGATCCCGCGCCATCTGATAAGGATTATTCTCGTCGACAAACCGGCTGAGGTGCATCATCAAGCGGTTAAAGGGTATATTCAAACTCTTGGTAACAGGCTCCCAATAAGCTTCCTGACGGAATACACCATAGTTGACCTGCAGAATTTTTTTGAGCGCGTCACGGCCAATATAATCGCCAAAGGTGGCATGTAAAACTTCACCATCCGAAATAAAGATTTGCCCGGCCTGCCCTGAAAAATAATCCGTTACCTCAAGCAAACGAGGATGGCGGAAGTAAGAAAAAATTTGCAAAACGCCAAACAAGGCCAAATCTAATAATTCACCACTGAAATGCTGAGCAAGATAAGTCTGTTCAATCAATTCAGCCAATTCCTGGTATTGTTCACGCAGAAAAAAGCGCACCACATTTGGATGTTTCAGGGTTTGAGACAGTGAAGCCTGAAGATGTGCACCAATCAAGATCACCCGTGTATCCAAATAATTTCCGTCAATAAAATCAAGCACTTTTTTCGCTTTGAGAGATTCCATATCCGAATCCAAAATCAGAAGTTCCGGGTTTTTCATAAGCTGTTCCTGAACAGACTCAAAAGTCGTTACCCAATTCGTTACCAAAACGGATTCCTGATGAAAACGAAACAGTTCCCCTAAGAAGACAGGCAAATACTTATCTTCAGACACAATCAGACAGGAAGTAGGGGGCAATTGGGCTTGGGCAGGACCACTTTTTTCATCCAGAATCAAAGCAGAATTGGCCATCAACTGATCCAGCGAAGACGTGATCACTTCATCATCGGTCTCCATAACCTGAAGCTCAGAAAAAAGCCCGCGTTTCATTTTCATGATTTCATAAAAGGCTTTTTCACCTGTCAACTCGCCATACATGGCATGCTGTACCTTGCCTTGGCCAAAATAAATCAAACCCTCTTGATGGGTTTGAGGAGAGGTCAGATAAAGATGGTAATCACGCCCTGAAAATGAAACCAGTTTCACCAATTCAAAGATACTGACCTGATTGAACTGATAAGTCAATCCGCGTTTAAACTTACACATGGATTGTAATTTGGTCCGAAACTGAAGCAAATTCAACTTCTTTTTTAATAAATAACTGGCTTTGCGGGTACGGATCAGCTCAATCAAATCCTCGTCTTCATCATCACAGATCATGACTGGATGAATATTGGGATGGTGCTGCCCCATCCAATCGAGCAGGTCAAGACCAGAGCTTGATTGGAGCTTCAACTCAATCACCACGGCATCAATTGGCATTTTTTCAAAAAAGAACAAGGCTTTTTCTGCCGATTCCGCAGTATAGACGGTATATTCCTCATAGGGCAGATACCGGGCCAACATTTCCCGAATACTATAGGACGGTGAGACGACCAGCAAAGAGATACTCATAATCGACTATCAATGCCTGTCCAGAACCAGCGCGATAAAAAATAAACCTTTGTCGGTATCAATCGGCACGCCAATATGTTCTTTGTTTTTTCCATGAAAGA
The DNA here is from genome assembly GCA_002783405.1 of bacterium (Candidatus Blackallbacteria) CG13_big_fil_rev_8_21_14_2_50_49_14. Taxonomy (NCBI): domain Bacteria; phylum Candidatus Blackallbacteria; species bacterium (Candidatus Blackallbacteria) CG13_big_fil_rev_8_21_14_2_50_49_14. The sequence goes on from PFGG01000075.1 coordinate 241,619, forward strand.
CCTGCTTATCTTTCCCTGAAATCATGATCGGAATACTTACATCAAAAATATCATGGTCATCGGTCGACATGCGGTTTTTCAAACCACCGGCAATCATATTGATAATCTCGCCCACCGACTCATAAACCTCGGCACACATCTCTGAATATTGATCTTCCATCAACCATCCGGCCATATCCAAGGCCATTTGAGTAGACAAATACAGAGAGATAGTTCCATTATACTCCCCTGTCAAGCCAATCGAGGCAATCATATCATCGCCAAACTCAAGTGTTTTTAGGTCAAAGGGAAGTGGTCTCTGCTGCATTTTTTCCGTCATGCTCAAAGGCAACATCATTTCAAAAATTTCAGCACAGGACTGAATAATCGCATCAGTAAACTGTTCTTGTTTGCTCATTTTACTTACTCCAGAACATTATTCAGAGCTTCGACCAATTGTGCAGCAGAAAAAGGCTTAACAATATATTCATTCACGCCAGCATCTTTCGCCAAATTCACTTTTTGAGCAGTTCCCTCAGTTGTAATCATAATGATCGGAACCAGTTGGTCACCTGTACGCCCCCAGGCCTGCTCACGAGAACGAATCTCACGCACAAAATCCAGTCCATTGATTCCTGGCATATTCCAGTCACTCATAACCACACCCATGGAGTCATCAAATAACTCCAAACCATTTTCACCACTGGTGGCTTCAATAATAGTCGCATCTTCATAGGGACTTCCTGTCAAATGGCGTTTGATCATTTTTCTGGCGACCACCGCATCATCTACAACTAAAATTTTTAAAGACATAGACACTCCTCATTCTTTACTCAATAATCATGATTTACTCTTTTAATTCACTCAAGTCGCAAGCCGATAACAATTCACATTCAGAGAGGTTTCTACCCGCTCAAAAGCAGAATCTATCAGCAATGTAGTTTCTGCACTACCTAGAATCAAATAACCATCAGGTTTTAATACTTTGCGAACATTTTCAAGAATTTTCTTTTTAACATCTAAATCGAAATAAATCAGTACATTTCTTAAAAAGATAATATCCATTTTTGGTAAAAATGGCCACGTCTGAATCAAATTCAATTCCTGAAACTTTACCATATTTTTGATTTCAGGTTTAAGCTGCCAGCGCGTATCTTTTTGCTCAAAATAGCGAATCAAAAGTTGAATTGGCAAACCACGGTTTACTTCAAATTGATTATAAACAGCTTCACGCGCATATTCTAAACATGTAAAAGAGATATCAGAGGCCAGAATCTGAAGATTCCACTGATTGACGAGTTGAGGAAAATGTTGATGAATCAACATGGCAATACTATAGGGCTCTTGCCCGGTTGAAGAAGCAGCCGACCAAATATTGAGTTCACGTGACGAAGCTCGGTTTTGAAGAAGTTCTGGCAATAAGTGTTTCTGTAATAATTCAAAGGGTTTGTGATCTCTAAAAAACAGGGTTTCGTTGGTCGTCATCGCATCCACGACCTTTTTTACAAGGTCGGGTTCTGACCGTTTTGAGAGGTGTCCAATCAAAGAGTGAATCGAAGAAAAACCTTCATTATCCGCCAAGATACCCAATCTTAAATCGACCAGATACTCTTTGCCATTTTCCAGCACAATAGCGCACTCGTTTTTAAGCAAATGTCGGATATAGTCAAACTCTGACGAGCTTAGGGTCATGAATGAGCCTCTACTCCCATAATCTGAAGCTTATCGGCCAGCATATCCTTGGTAAAGGGCTTCATCATGTATTCATCAGCCCCTGCTGTCAATGCCTCAATGATCTTTTCCATACCCGTTTCAGTCGTCATCATCAAAACTTTTGTCTCGCCAAACTCAGGCCGGGCACGCAGTTCACGAATAAATTCGACCCCTGTCATATAGGGCATATTCCAATCCACGACCACCAATTCCAGAGCATCCAGTTCTTCAATCAACTCAAGCGCTTCCACACCATGTTCCGCCGCATGAATTTCGCCAAAACCCAAATCCTGCAGAAAAGCTTTGGTCATCATGCGTGCTGTCACAGCATCATCAACGATCATTACCGCCATGAAGTTTTTCCTTTTTTAAAACTTAAATTTCTGGACCAATTCCTGCAAGGATACAGCCATGCGCCGCAAGGCCGAGGCTGCGCGCTGGGCTTCACCCGCTCCTGCAGACGTACTGCGTGCAGCCTCAGCCACACCAGCAATATTTCGGGCAATTTCATGGCTGCCTTTGGCTGCTTCAGTCACATTGCGGCTGATTTCGCTGGTCGTGGCCGCCTGTTCCTCAACCGCACTTGCAATTGTGTTTTGAATATCATTAACTGTATTGATAATGGTTTGAATATCGGCTATCGCTTTGACCGCCCCCACAGTATCTGTTTGAATGGCCTCAATCTTGCCGCTGATATCTTCAGTCGCAGTCGCTGTTTCTTTGGCCAATTCTTTGACCTCATTGGCTACTACCGCAAAGCCTTTACCTGCTTCACCTGCCCGCGCGGCTTCAATTGTGGCATTCAGCGCCAGCAATTTGGTTTGCTGCGCAATCGAGGTAATCACGCGAATCACTTTGCCAATTTCAGCACTGCTATCGCCCAAGCGGCTGATCAGCTGATTGGTTTCTGCAGCCATCTTCACGGCATTGGCCGCAACTTTTGCAGCTTCATGGGCATTCAGCGCAATTTCTTTAATGCTGAAGGTCATTTCTTCAGCACCCGTGGTCACCACTTCAATATTGCGATTGACCTGCTCTGCTGCAGCTGAAACCACATTGGATTGACTTGAGGTTTCCTCAGCATTGCTGCTCATGTGTTGACTGACCGAAGTAAGTTCCTCTGAGGCATCGGAGAGATGGCGCGCATTTTTGGCCACAGTACGTAAAACCGACTTTTGTTCACTGACGTCCATGGCGAATTGGATCACCTTTAAGGGTTTCCCCTGCGCGTCCAAAAGCGGATTATAAGAAGCCTGAAGCCAAACTTCTGTTCCATTTTTGTTTAAGTGCTTAAATTCCCCGGCCTGAAACTCACCGCGATTCAATGCGTGCCAGAAATGGGAGTATTCCTCGGCAGACTTCTCTTGTTCATTCAGAAACAAATTGTGATGCTGGCCTTGAACCTCACTCAATTCATAACCCATTAAATTTAAAAACATCGGGTTGGCTGCAATCAAAGTACCATCCATTTCAAATTCTGCAATTGCTTGTGATTTTCCGATTGCATCGAGAATCGATTGCAAATAGGCAACTTTATCCTGTAAGGCAATTACTTCTGTCATGCTTCTACTCAAACTCCCTCATTGTTCGCTCATAATCACAGTTCAAAATAATATTTCCGTTTTTCGCTCTTGAAAGGCTTGGCTGGTATTTACTTTCCAGCCAGCGAGAACGAATCCAATTCCACTGTTTTTTCTGTATTCAAAATCAATAGCAAATGATCTTCCAATTTATAGACGCCGCTCACCAAACTTTTCAAACCCGCCTGCAAATGATGAGGGGGGGCTTCAAACAAATCATCTTCAATTTCAAGCACATCACCAATTTCATCTACCAATAAACTGACGGGCGCATCGCTGGTATGTATAATCACGTTCATAAAGGATTGCCCTATTTCACGTTCTACTAAACCCAGGCGTCGACGCAAATCAATTGCGGTGACAATTTGACCCCGCAGATTGATCAACCCTCTTACCACATTATTTGCCAAAGGCACACGTGTCATTTCTTGAAAACGAATGACCTCCTGTACTTTCAATACATCTACACCAAAAAATAATCCATCCAGAAAAAATGTACAAAATTGCCGACTGTTCATCTTGTTTACCTCAGACTAACAAGTTGCGCTGAGGAAGTATGCTCCTCAAAGAATGCAGGCATTTGTTTCAAAATAATACTGCGGAAATCCAGGATTTCTGTAACAGAGTCCTGTAAGATAATCGAGCCCAGTACCCCTTCGCGTCGGATACTTTGTTGAATTTCTAAATCGTCATCTGTTTCGATAATATCTAAAATATGTTCAACCACCAAACCGGCCTGCCGACCATTGGAAGTGCAAACCACCACGTGCAAGGGTTCATCATCCACAAAAGTTTCTGGCAAATCAACGCGTTGACTGCGTGGCAAAACTTCAGAAAGGTAAATCAGGGGCAGGATTTGTTTGCGGTATTGAATGACTTTCAAATCCCCTGAATACTCCACCTTTTTCCGATCAAATTCTTCAAGTCGGGCCACATGAGAAAGCGGCAGAACCATCTTCCGTCGATCCACGGCTTGAAACAGAAGCAGGCTCTGACGTTTACCAGTTCCTTTGTTCTGCTCATCTAAAGCTTCCTTCATGCGGCGTTGCTGGGCCTCAGAGATCACCTTAACACGCTGAGCAAAACCCATTACATCAATAATCAGAGCGACTTTTCCATCTCCCAGAATCGTTGCCCCCGCATAAACGCTGATCGATTTCAGTTGCTTACCCAATGCCTTGACCACAATCTCTTCAGTATCGTTGATTTCATCGACAATCAAACCAAAATGCTGCTCGTCGGCCTGCAAAACCACAATATTGAGATGAAAATTTTCATCAGCATGGGCCAAGCGCTCCAGTAATTCATTAAAGGAACCGCCCAAACCCAATTCCTGATTGAGATAAACAAGCGGTAAAAGCTGTCCCCGCAAACGGTAAACGGGAGAATTATAAATCATTTCAACGCCTTTGGTAGCTTCTTCGCCCTCCAAACTGACCAATTCAATCAAATTCATCTGGGGAATGGCAAAACGCTCACCTTGGCAGCTCACCATCAAGGCTGGAATAATCGCCAGAGTCAGCGGAATCTTAATTTTGAAGGTACTGCCTTTGCCTACCTCACTGAACAGATCCACCATACCGCCAACTTCTTCGATATTGTTTTTAACCACATCCATGCCCACGCCTCGGCCAGAAACATGGGTCACTTTTTCAGCGGTCGAAAAACCGGGTAAAAAAATCAGATTAAGCAAAGCACGTTCACTGATTTGGGCTGCCTCACTGGCTGTAATCAAGCCTTTTTCCAAGGCGCGTTCCCGGATTTTTTCCGGGTCTAGCCCTCGCCCATCGTCGCTGATGCTGATAATCACTTGCCCACCTTCGTGATAGGCTTTTAAAAGCAGTTTACCTGTTGCAGGCTTTCCTGCGGCCAAGCGTTGTTCTGGGGTTTCAAGGCCATGATCAATGGCGTTTCTGACAATATGGGTCAGGGGATCTTTAATCGCTTCGATCAAGGTACGATCCAGTTCTGTTTCTTTGCCTTCCATTTCAAGCATGACCTGCTTACCACAATCCAAGGCCAGATCGCGCACCAGACGCGGATATTTATTCCATATGGTGCCAATCATCTGCATTCGGGTTTTCATGACCCCCTCCTGCAATTCAGTGGTAATCAGATTTAAACGCTGAGAGGTCGCATTAAAAGCATTGTCTTCTTTGTGAGAACTGAACTGAAGCATTTGATTGCGGGCCAAAACCAATTCGCCCACCAAGTTCATCAATTTATCGAGCAGGCGCACATCAACACGGATACTTTCCATCGCCAGATTCTGGGTTTTGGCTTCAGCCAAAGGCATTTCCTTGGGTTCGGCTTTCGGGGGTGTAGAAGTTTTTTTTACTGGCTCAGAAACCTGTTCCAGAGTGTCTTTAGAGGCCTTTAAGGTTTCAATTTTGGGGGTCGGAGACTCTAAAACCTCAGTCAGCAGCTTGAGCGTTAAGGCCTCGGTTTCTGAATCTGTTTGTTGCGGAGGCTCAATTGCATCTATCTCTTCAGTTTCAGCAGATGATTCTGTAGTGATCTGAACAATGGCTTCTTTTGTCGCTGATTTTTTCTTGGCCTTGGCAGCCATTTTTTTAGGTTCCGGCACAGGAACAGGTTCATCTCCAGGAGGCATTGCAGGAGTCTGTAAACGTTTTAATTTCTGAATCAGAAGAGAATAATCCTTGTCCCCTTCCTGCTCTGTTTCACCAATCACGTTCAAGATCTCTCGAATGGCATCAAACATTTCCAAGAGAGTACTGACAATTTCAGTGGTCAGGGGAATTTTTTCTTCACGCAAGGCAACCAGCAAATCTTCACCGTCATGTACAACCGATTCCAATTTGGCCAAACCCAACCAACCACAACTGCCCTTAATCGTATGAACCGTACGAAATATTTTGGCTAAACTCTGTTGAACCAAAGAACTCCGAGGATCTTTTTCAAGCAAAACAAGCTCATTGTCTAATTTCTCAAGATTTTCATGACATTCACCCAAAAAAGCGGCAAGAACCTCATCCATAAGTTCGACTCTCCCTCTCAAAAACCAAAATTCATAAAATATGAGGAACAAAACAGCCTAAAAAAGTTTTAAGTTAACATTTGTGACAATTGTTATTAAAATGACATATATTTGTCAAGCCGCTAAAAAAGAACTTAGGTCTTACTTTTACGTCATTATACAGCAGCAGGAAAGGAATCTGCAAAAGGCATAATCAGTCAATTTCAAAGGTTTTACTTCCTATTCAGCAAGGATTTCTGACGAGAAGCATCAGAAACCATTTATTCAAAAGATCTGCTCAATCAAGCATTCAACACAGAGGCTTTAATTTTGTCACAGGAATATCAACTCTAGAAGAACAAACGCGCTAAAAGCGTTGAGACAATCCTAAAAAAGGATTAAACCGAGGCGCGTTAGACGTCAAGCCCAGATAAAAGCCCATATCCCACTGGGTGTTTGGAAAAGGGGAATAGGTAACCCCCGCATCAAACGTTGCGATCGGCTCTGTGGGCATTAAGCTGCTGACCCCTGCAAAGAGTTCAACAAAAGCCGCAAGTTCATCGGTAAAGTCATGGCCAATGGTCATCGCAAAACTAAATTCGGGGTGATAACCAGGTGCATTCTGTTCCTGATCTCCATGGCGGGCATCCAGTTCGGGGTGAGGGCTCAAGGCTTCCTGATTACTGGCAAGATCCATTTGCAATTGCGCCCCCATACCCCACCCCGCTCCCCAATCCCAGGCAAAAGGAAAAACGACTCCCCCTTCGACCAGATTATGAATGGTGGTATAGGTACTGGTGGGTAATTTCACAAAAGGCATGACCGAGAGCGCTGTATCTCCGCCATCATTGCCCCAAAGATTGTATTTCAGGCGCACCAGCATATCGCCAAAGCTCCAGATATCGGCCGTTGTCGGCTTGGCATCCACCGTACGGGTCAAGCGATTCCAATTCAAAGGCAAAATAATCAGATGTAAATCCAAATTATTCAAAAGACCCAACTTGAGATTGGTCGGGGCAATTAAAAGCTCAGAACTGCTGTCTTCACCCTCTTGGCTGAGAATCAGGGTCAGCAAATCCCCCTCAAACTGGAAATGCCCAGCATCTACGGTATAAGCGCTTTCTGTTTTATCGGGGCGATCAGTGCTTAAAGGTCTCATCGCAGCAGCCGGAACAGGATGAAAGAGATGATAGGCACTCTTATCCAGAACAGGCTCTGTTTCTAAATCCAAACGGGAAGAGGGTTCCTCTGGTACCTGCATTTCCTGAGCAGAAGCCAGCGCATGAAAACCAAGTGTAAAAGCCAGAAACAATTGAAATACACGTTTTTTCATGGCGCTTAAACCTCCAGTTTGAGTTGGGTAAACTGGGCCAATAGTGCCTGTAAACTCTCAGAGACATTGGATATCTGGCCATTGACCCGACGAATTTCCTGCGTACTTTCAGAGGTCTCCTGCGCATTATCTGCAAGCGTTGAAATGTTTTTGGTAATCTCGTGTACCGACTGTGAAGCCTGCGCCATGGATCGGTTGATATCCTTGGTTGCAGCAGAATGCTCTTCTGTCGCTGCGGCTATATGCCCCGACATTTCCATAACCTGCTCAAAGGTCTGGCTGACACGCTTGATCTGTTCAATCATTTCGTCTACTTCTTTTTGAATGCCATCTGACTTTTGCGTAATAAATTGACTGGCTTTGGCCGATTCACGCGCCAATTCCTTGACCTCATTGGCGACAACCGCAAAACCTTTGCCTTTTTCACCCGCTCGGGCCGCTTCAATGGTGGCATTCAATGCCAATAAGTTGGTCTGGGTCGCAATATTATTAATCAGATTCAACATCTGACCAATTTCAGCACTGCTGGCCCCTAACTGCTCACCCATCTGCTGGGTGCGCTTTAAAACCTTGTGGGCGGCCTGAACTTCAGTGGCAGAGGTTGTAGCATTGCGGGCGATTTCCTGAACACCAATGCTCATTTCCTCTGAATTTGCTGCCACAATATGAATATGCTCACCAATCTGGTTTGAAGAACTGGCCACGACCTGAGATTTATCAGCCGTAGAAGCCGCATTCTGATTGACCCTGTTACAAACCGTATCCAACATCTGGGTAGATTGCGCCAGAATTTCAAGGTTTTCTTGCAGATTGGCAAAGAGGATCTGTTGTTGTTTTTGCAGATAAGCCTGTTGGGCCTGCTGTTGCTGCGAGGTTTCATTTTCCAAACGTTGCTGCAAAAGTTGAGCCTGTTGCTCTTGTTCCTGTTTGCGCAAATTTGCTTCATACTCCAATTTTTGACGGTAAAGCTCTGCCTCCCGCTCTTTTTCCTGCTGATGGGCCAGGAGTTTTTGTGCTTCTTCCTGCGCCCGCTGTGCTTGCATTTGTTTTTGAAAGCGGTAAACCATCCAGGCCACAATCGAAAACACCACAATAATCAAAAGATTCGCAACAATCAAAATTAGATCAATTTGTTTTTCTTTGGCTGAAATCTGACTTTGTAAATCTTTGTTAAGCCGATCGGCTTCGGCAATGAAATCGTTGAAAACACCATCAAACAAGGTATCCAGATCCCCACCGGCCTGCCCCTTGCCTTTGCTTTCAACACGTTGCTGAATAATCTGTTTCCATTTTGCAAGCTGCGCCGACATTTTTTTGAGACCTTCACGCAAGGCGGGCTCTTCTACGCTATGCAGATAACCCACAGGTGAAGCCCCCCCCTTCTGCCCTGCCATCACCAACAATTGATTTACGCTGTCGATATGGCTGGTAATTTCTTTTTGCAAATCAATGGTGGTGTCTCCCGCCATATACTCCTCAAACCACAAATGTGCCTGGGTAATATGCAATTGAGAATGTTCCATTAAACGTGCTATCGGCATTTTGTACCTGAAGATATCCGCGTTTGATCGATTAATAATAAACAGCATCAAGAGCGAAAAAAGCCCCATGGCAACGATCAGCGCAGGAATTTTCCAACCTGACTGAGAACTTGTCTGAATATTTAAAACCGAATCATTTTCATTTTGTGTGGCCACATGCACTCCCTCATTTCATGCCCTTATACTTCAAGTCTTGCCCTGAAAATACGAATAGCAGGTTTTCTCTACACAGAGGCAGAGAAAACCTGCTCCGTTGATTACACTTCGCAATCAATGAAAACTTTATTAAAGTTAATAATTGAAACTAATAAATTGAAAAAAAATGTAACAAATTCACAAATCTTCTAGTAGAGAATCATAAGGCTTGATTTCTGTTTTTTTCAAGCCCCCCAAAGGTTAAATTAAAGAGTAATTATTATCTTTTTTTATCACAAAAATGACATATTAATTTTGTAATGTATTAATTCAAGGTCTAACCATCCCCTACAAAACAAAAATTCTTTAATATTAATACCTTTTGATTTATTTTTTATACACACAGAAGAAAGGTATTTACCCTTTAAAATAGGCATAGAGGTATATGTATATAAGTTCTTTCGCTATTCAAAAAACGACAAAGAGGGGTTGATAAATCAACCCCTCTTACAAATGAGAATAAACTTAAAAGCTGTATTTCGGCAATTGAATAGCTGCTTGAACCCAAGCACCTACTATACCCGCATTCGGTGCTTCTGCCATCAAACCTCGGGCTGCGGCGGCTCCCGCCAAACGTTGAGACAGCACAGCCTGGTCAGCGGGATTGACATACAAGGTCAAGTCTTGAACATTCCAAAGACCCACATCCTGTAAAAGACGGGTTTGATTGGGAGTCGCGCCTACCCGCAGCAAATCGGCAGAACTGATCCAGCCAAAAACATTCTGTTTGACCTGGGCCTGCTGAGCAGAAGAAGTAAACAGGGGCACACTGCCAGAAAGCATATTGACAAAGAAACGGCCGACAACACCTAAACCTGCGCCCACTTTCAGCAAACGATCGGGGGTATTGATTAAAAACAAGCTCATACGGCTGGCCGCTGAGGGATCTGAAACTATCGCAGAAATCCCACCTTGAGCAGCCATGCTTTGCGTAGCGTAATAATTGCCAGAATAGGCATCTGTTTGATAAGGATTGGCGGTATAGGTATTTGTGGAAGCCACTGCCGTGGCGCCCTGAACAGGAACATAACCATAAGGAGAAGAGGTTCCGCCAACTGCCTGTACCATTGTTCCTGTTTCCTTTGAAATTATTACTCTACTGCTTTGATTATAGAGCCTTGAGGTTAAATCCCTGCGCTCTAGAAGTTATCAAGAATTTAAGTTTAGTTAAAAAAAGATTAAAGGAGCCTTTTTTCAAGACTCCTTTAATCAATCGGATCCAGCTGGATCCAGCCATTTTTAAGCGAAACGACCTAAATCACTTCCAAGGCAGTGGTTTGTTCTTCCTGGCCAGGAACCCCAAACATTTGAACGATCTGAGGATCATAGCGAATGCCAGCATAACGGTTGAGTTCATCCACGATCTGCTCAGGACTCAAAGCCGCACGGTAAGGACGATCCTGGCTCATGGCGCAATAGGCATCCACCACGGCCAAAATACGGGCCGGAATCGGGATTTGCTCGCCGACCAAACCATCAGGATAACCTGTGCCATCCCAACGTTCATGCGACCAGCGCACCCATTTGGCTGCATTTTCAAATTCTGGCCCCAGATTCTCGAGAATAAAACGATAGCCATGCAAAGGATGTTCTTCCAAAACACGCCACTCATCGGGACGCAGGCCACGTTCTTCCTGTACAAAATCATAATTGTCCATTTCGCCAATATCGTGAAGAAGTGCCGCGACTTTCAAAGAATCGAGATCTTCGCTGCTCATTTCAAAATGAGCGGCCACCTGCAGGCAGAGATCCGCCATATATTCAGAAGTATAGGGCTCCTGCACCATTTCAAAAGCATCAGATTCTGCGCTCAAAGCCAAGATATCGTCAAAATTGAATTGTCCGGGTTTTTTCTTAAGAAAACTGCTGCCCCCAAACCCTTGATTGCCTCCCATACGGGGTACGACCAACAGGGCCAGCGCATAAACAATACAGACCGCATAAAGAGCCAAAGAAGCATAAAGGGTCATGCTTTTCAGCCCCAGGCTCACGCCCAATAAACTTTGCAAACTTTCCATTTCTAAGGGGTACCTCGCATAAATTCGAGAAATGCAGCTTCATCAAGAACATTTAAACCCAATTTAAGGGCCTTGTCTAATTTGCTACCAGCTTTGTCTCCTACAATAACATAATCTATTTTACTACTTATAGTGCCTTTGACACTCCCCCCCTGTTTTTCGATCCATTCTGCAGCTTCAGATCGTCCCATGGAGGAAAGGGTACCTGTCAAAACAAAGCTCTTGCCAGAAAGGGGCAAGCCCTCTCTTGGCCTGGATTCAGGCAAGCTAAAGCAAAAGCCCAAACCGTCTAATTTTTGCAATAAAAGTACGGTGCTTGGGCTCTGAAAAAATTGCACCACACTTTCGGCAATTTGAGGGCCAATTCCATGAATCGCTTGAATCGCTTCCTGATCTGCCAATTGCAGTGCTTCCAGGCTGCCGAAATGCTCAACCAATAACTGCGAGGCCTCTTTGCCCACATGGCGAATCCCCAAAGCAAACAAAAAACGCTCAAGCGGCACATTCAAGCGGCGCTCCTGCAATTGCTGAAGCAGATTTTCGGTAGACTTTGGCCCCATACGCTCTAAATTGACGATCTGCTCATAGCTCAAGGCAAAGAGATCGGCAAAATCTTTAACCAGCCCCTGTTCCACCAATTGTTCCGCCAAAGCTTCTCCCAGGCCTTCAATATCCATCGCATTGCGTGAAACAAAATGCTGAAGCGCACCTTTTAAACGCCCTGGGCAGGTTTCGTTGAGACAGCGAATGATCGGGCCATTGGCATCGGGATACAGCAATTGCGAACATTTCGGGCAAACCGCAGGGTATTCGAACAGACGCTCCTGTCCGGTACGCTTTTCAGAAAGCGAACGTACCACCTCGGGAATAATTTCACCCGCTTTTTGAATCACCACCACATCGCCGATCATGATGTCCTTGCGACGGATTTCTTCCTGATTATGCAAAGTGGCGCGCGAAACCAGTGAACCCGCCAGAAAAACAGGTTCAAGTTCAGCCACTGGCGTGACAGCTCCTGTGCGCCCCACTTGTAGGGTTATATTTTGAATGCGGCTCAAAGCCTGTTCCGCAGGAAATTTATAGGCAATCGCCCAACGGGGAAATTTAGAGGTAAACCCCAACTCTTTCTGCAAAGCCAAATCATTGACCTTAATCACCACACCATCAATTGCAAAGGGCAATTCCGGCCCTTCTTGCCCCCACTTCTGGCAAATATCCCAGACAGCCTCCATCGATTGACAGATTTGCACATAGGGGCTGGTAGGAAAACCCAGTTCACGAAAATAAGCCAGCATCGCCGAGTGGGTAGGCAAGCTTACCTCTTCAGAAACACTGCCGGCATAAATAAACAAATCCAGTTTACGGGCCGCTGTAATGGCTGGATCCTGTTGGCGCAAAGAGCCTGCTGCCGCATTGCGGGGATTGGCAAAAAGTTTCTGGCCTTTGGCCATCTGTTCATGATTTAACTGCGCAAAGGCTGCTTTGGAAAGATAAACCTCACCACAGGGGTTGAGCCACTGAGGAACAGCGCCCTGAGCATTGGGAATCAAGCGCAGGGGCAGAGAACGAATCGTGCGCAAATTGGCACTGACATCTTCACCCACACTGCCATCTCCTCGGGTGGCCCCCAACTGAAAAAGCCCTGCTGCATAGGTCAACGAGATCGCGAGGCCATCGATCTTGAGTTCGACCGCATATTCCACCTGCTCACGCCCTGAGAGCTTCAAGACACGGGCATGAAACTCATCCAGTTCTTCGCGGTTAAAGGCATTGTCCAAACTGAAGAGGGGCACAGCATGTGTTACAGGTGCAAATTTCCCAGAAATCTTGGCTCCTACCCGCTGGGTCGGAGAATCAGGGGTGATCAGTTCAGGATGTGCCTGCTCGATCTCTACCAGCCGACGGTAGAGTCGGTCATAGGCTGTATCTGCAATTTCAGGCTGATCCAAAACATAATAGCGGTAATTATGATACTGCAACTCAGCACGCAATTGCTCAATCTGAGTACTTGCAGTAATCAGTGACTCTCCGCTCATGGGCTCAGGCTTCATCCTCAAAGACTGAAACCCGATTGCGCCCCCCCGTTTTTGAACGGTAAAGCGCAACGTCTGAGGCTTCCATCAATTGCTTGGGATTGTTGCCGTGTTCTGGATAGGTGGCAATCCCAATACTGACTGTAATATTGCGTCCAGTGACCAGATGACTGACATCAGTGGCCTCAACCGCCTGGCGTATGCGCTCAGCCACCATCATGGCTCTTTCTGTATCCGCTTCCGGCATGAGAATGGTAAATTCTTCACCCCCATAGCGCGCAGGGATATCTACTTCAGTGCGAATATTGCGCTGAATCGTCGCAGCCACCAGTTTAATCACCTGATCGCCAATGGGGTGCCCAAAGGTATCGTTGACATGTTTAAACTTATCAATATCCATGATCAAAAGCGAAAAGACCTTGTTGAGCTGGTTGGCTTTTTCGATCTGTTCCAACATACGCTGATCAAAGAAACGACGGACATAGAGATGGGTCATGCTGTCTTTGGTGGCCAGCTCATAGTTGCGCACGTTTTCAATCAAGATCGAGGCGTAATTGGCAAACGAAACCAGAATGGCCTCATCGCGCTCATTGAAAGTCAGTACGCCCCCACCCCGTTTTTCTTTGTCAAAAACGGCCATGACATAAGAAACCAGGGCATTTTCGCCTTCGCGACTTTTATTGTGAATCGGAACAAACAGCGCATAGCGCGCTTCAACCTGCCAGATTCGCCCCCCTTCTACCATGCAGATATGCGGCTCACCCGATTCAATCGTACGGGTCAAAGCTTCAACGGAACGATAGGGTAAGAGATCGCGCTGCGAAAAAGGTTCGGTGTTTTTACAGCAGATCATGGTCAGCGCATCGCGCCCATAATCCACCTTAAAGATCACGCCCTTCGTGGCCGAGGTTGAAGAAAGCATCTCATCGAGAATCGATTGAAACAGTTTGTTTTCATCCAGGATTGAAATAAAGCGCATGCTGATTTCGCTCATTTTTTGAACACCCAAATTGGCCTCTACCAATTCAGCCTTTTGCTTGCGCAATTTATCGGAGGTCTGTTTCAGATCTTCCATCAAGGAAAATTTATAAATATCCATGCTGACCTGGCGGGCAATCATGGCCAAGAGGATTTGATCCGTACCTGAATAGGTCGATTTATCGAGCTTATCCCCCAGCAAAAGACACCCTACCAGGTTCTCTTTCACCACCAAAGGCACAATCATCTGAACCTGAAAACGGGTTAAAAGCTCTTGATGGGCTTTATAAAAGGCCGGCAATTCAGTTTCGACTTCTGCCATCGCCAAAGGTTGCCGCAGCTCCACCCAACGCGCCAATTCTTTAGGGTCGAGACGCAGATAAAAATTGGCGTCCATACCCTTGGCAACAATCGACTGCATCGCATATTTGTATTTGGCATAGGATAAGACCGCTGCTTTGGTACACAGCACCGTCCCCATCAACATGCGCAATAGATTGCCCATCGAAACGCGAATATCCGGCGCTTCACTGGAAGTCACTTCTTCGCCAATATCGTAAAGAGAGGAAAGCGTATAAAGCAAACGCTCTACTTCAACCCGATCAAATTCCTGAAGAAAATTATCGAGGGTCAATTTACCAAAATCAAGGGGGTTTTGTTGTTTATTTTCAGTAGGCATAATCAGATGGTCTCAGAATCGGGTCCCAACAAATCTTTGACAAGATCAGCCAATTCATCGGGGTAATAGGTAACAGAGGTGCCATCACGTGCGATCTTGGCAATACCATTGCCAATCACCCAGCCCTGTTCACCTTGTCCAAAAAAACGGGAACTGTCTCCTCCCATAATGGCCTTGGCATCTTTCACCAATTTACCCAATTTTTGAGGATGGGGATAACGCACAATCCGTGCACCATCTTCGAGTTTGGCTACGCTGGATGCACCCGGAGACAAAAATGGATCTTCAAGTTTGCGCGGAGCAACCACAGGAGGAGGCTCTTTGCGGACAGGGCCAGCCTGCCCACTGACCTGCACGCTGTCCGTGCTTTCCAAAGACGAACGGGAAGGAGATGTGCCAGGCGGAGGCACAGGTTTACCTAAGTTCGGCAAACGGCCAGTCTGCCCCGTGCGCTGAGGAGGACGTCCAGGCTGGGGAGGGGGGCCTTGCCGGGGAAAAGGCGGTTTATTCGGTGGATTCTGATTATTATCCATAAATTCCGCTTAAAGAGCTGCCATGGCTTCGTCTTCTGTATCATAAATCTCGGCGTATTGCGTAAGTCCCATAATATTGAAGGTTTTGGCTATCGTTTTGGTAAGAAAGCAAAAACAAATCCGACCATCCACATCCACGATTTTTTCAATCACTTCAATCAGGATTGAAATCCCAATACTATTGACCACGTTTGACTTTTCAAAATTCAAGATCAGTCTTTTAATCCCTTTTTCAATCAGGGCGTCTGCTGCTTCACCAATTTTTTCTCCTCCAAGATTATTTACATAACCTTCTGTACGGAGAATCGCGTATGTATCACGCTCTTCGACAATTAATTGAAATGTGTCTGACAAGTTGGCCTCCGAAAGTTCTACCTAGTTCCTGTTTTTGGACATCACCAAGGTGGTGCCATGCTCGTTGGATTCGATATAGACAGTATCCATCAGTTTTTCAATCAGCATGAGTCCCCAGCCCCGTTTATAGGAGGCGTGCAATTTACTTGCTATTTCTGGTTTTTCAATTTGCTGAATATCAAAACCCTTGCCGTGATCCTGAATAATAACAGTCAGATTGTCTTCGCCGATCAAAAACTTGATCCGAACTTTACCATCCCGACTCTGACTGTGCTCAAAAGCGTTAATAATGGCTTCAATCAGCGCCATTTTCACTTCATCGATCCGATCTGGATCAAACTTCATATACTCAGCAACAGAGGTTGCAGTATGGGTTGCAGTAATTTCCATATCAGGCATGACAGGAATCGTCAGCTCAATTTCTTTAATTGCAGCTGGACTCTTGTCACCTTCACGCATCGTGTGATCGGACATGCCATTATTTGCTTGCTTATGCATAGAAACATTATACACTGGACTTGTATAAGCTCCGAAACTCATAGCTCAGCTTTTAGCAAAAAGCTGAGCACTCTCAGGTATAATAAGGTCTTCCTCCTTCAAGCATTCAAACGGTCACAAAGAGGTCTTCGGAAATGTCAGACTCAGAACTGTATCAAAATTTAGTGAAATCGTTCTCCCGTTTTGTTCCTCAAGATTTTCTAGAATTATTGAATATCTCTGATTTTAGCAATATTGAACTGGGCAATCAGACAGAAAAAAAACTCACCATCATGTTTTCAGATATTCGTGGTTTTACCACCCTTTCTGAAGAACTGGGGCCCAAGGAAACATTTGATTTTCTCAACCGTTATCTTGACGGTATGGTCACAGTCATTCGCTCAAATGACGGATTTGTTGATAAATATATCGGAGATGCCATTCTCGCGCTTTTCCCAGGAGACACCAACGACGCCTTACGGGCCTCTTTGGCAATGCTAGAAGAACTCAAAAAAATCAATCAGAAAAAACTGACCAAGAAACAGAAAACCATTGAAATTGGGATCGGTCTGAATACGGGCATCGTTATCTTAGGTACCTTGGGCAACCAACAACGCATGGAAACCACTGTTATCGGTGATGCTGTAAATTTGGCATCTCGTCTCGAAACGCTTTGTAAAACATATAAAGTCCCCCTATTGATCAGTGAACACACACTCCACGATTTAGATGCATCATTTCGCTCCGGTATTCGCTTTATTGATCGCACAAGGGTGAAAGGAAAATTTCGCCCCGAATCTGTCTACGAAGTTTTTTTACATCAAGCTCCCGAAATCATACAAGCAAAACAAAACAGTCTTGAATCTCTAGAAAAAGGAGTAGCATACTACCATTTAAAGGCAATCAAAGAAGCAATCCCTTTCTTCAAGATTTGTCTGTCTATTTATCCAGATGATGAAATTGCACTTTATTACCTGAATCGCTGTCAATCCTGGTTAGAATCTGGTCATTTTGAGGGCACCGGAGAATTAGAATTCAACTTTCAGTGGAAAAAAGAATACAATCTGGGAATTCCCATGATTGACCAACAACATCAACAGTTACTGAATCAAATCTCAAAACTTTTATATACGGTTCATCACGAAGGCAAAACGAATTGGGAAGAAATCCTTCATTTTTTAGAGGAGTATGTACATTTGCATTTCCAAACGGAAGAGGCATTAATGGAAAAATACAACTATCCCTTTTTAAATGAACATCGCTATGAACACCACTGTTTTACAGAAAACTATCTCAATCTTCGCAGAGAGCTTTATTCTGAACGCCATGATCGACTCTATCTTCTGTTTAAAATCGATCTCTTTTTAGTAGATTGGCTCATCAACCATACAACCAAGAACGATCGACATTGGGCCCAATTTATCCTTCAAAAAGGATATGCACCTACACACATACCAGATCAAGCATAATTCATAGCAAATCAAACATAATTTTTTATCCTACTTAAGCGCCAGAAAAAGATATTCAAAACTTTATTGAAGCACGAAAAAAAGCCTCCTCAATAAAGAGGAGGCCTTTTTTCAAGGTATTCCCTGGCGACGGGCTATCTTCCCGGGCAGTCTCCCGCCGAGTATTTT